>JAJPKD010000314.1 GCA_021323895.1 Acidobacteriota bacterium
GTTGACCGGGCGTCAGCATTTTGTGCATTTGAAATCCGGTCGCCTCCGGCGTCAGCTCGGCGTATTGCTTCCGGCTCGGAACGATTACGTAATGATGATTGTTATGATCGAGATAAACCAAAGGCGTGCCGTCGGGCAGCTTAAATTCCACGCGGCGGTCGTCGCCGTTTCGAGCTACGCCGATTGATAGCGGCGGTATGCCGATCGCTTTTTCGCCGCCTTGAGTTTGAACGCTGAAGACCAGCGTCGAACTGTATTTATCGGGTTCGCGCGTATTGATTATCGGGCTGGAGTTTTCAGAACTCGTGTTCGTGTTACTGACCGCGATATTAGAATTTGCATTCGTGTTTGCGTTCAGATTTGCGTTTGAATTGGTGTTCGCCGCCGGTTGACAAGCGCCCAGCGCAAAAACCAACGTCAGTGCGCAAACGATAATTAGCTTCGGACTTTTACTATTAGACATAGAATCCCTCAAAGAGCAGTTTCTCTCAGAGAAGCCGCAAGTTTAAGATCAATTTGAAGGGGGGTTGTGCACCAGCAGGATAGCACGGACGGTTGACGTGGCGAAACACCGATCGCTTGTAACGATAGGCAAAAAATTTGACAGTCTGCGCTGGCTAGCGTAAAAGGCGATTGCTTTCCGACTTCAAAACATTGGTGAATCCCGATGAAAAAACTTTCGGCCCTCGTTCTTCTGTTCTTTGTAGTGGCGGCCTGCAATTTGACCAGCAAGCTGAAAAGTAACAGCAACAACAACAACTCGTCTTCTTCCTCGTCTTCCGGCAATCCTTCGAAGATCGACAACGAGCCGGTCGAGAAACCCAACCCGACGGCTGCGCAGCAGGCGGCGATTGCGAATGGCCAGGAGGCGAGATGGGATCAGCAGGGCATCACCTGGACGCTGCCCGCCAATTGGAAGAAAGGCGACGTGCGCAACGAGGGCTTCAACGCCAACGGCAATGGTGCTTTTCTGACCGTGGCGATTTCACCGCTGCCGCAGATGGAGAATCTGGTCGATACAAGCCTGAAAGCCATGTATGAAAGCGCGAAGACGCAACAGAAGATCGGCAAGTACGACGAAGTGCGATGGCTGGAGATCGATGGCGTGCGCGGCGTCGGTTTCCGCGAATCGAAACAGGAGATGGCCGGAGATATTCGCCGGCTCGAGTGGCAAGCCTATCGCAAGTACGCCGGCTCAACGCAAATGATCACGCTGATTCTGTCGAGCGACAGCGGCAATTTCCCGAAGCACGAAGACGAGCTTTACGGAATTTTGTATTCGACGAAGATTGTGCACTAGGAAGGCAAAGGGCTAAGGGCAAAGAGCCAAGAAGACGGCACCTACTACTTCCATATAGGAGAAAATTATGCGACCTCACTACAGGTTTGAAGATCTGGAGATATGGCAACGCGCAAAGGCCTTGGCCGTTAAGTTTCACATCCTCGCGGATAAACTTGAGAAGCGCCACTTGTATCGTTAGAACAGCTTCGCGCGGCTGGACTATCTCTGACAAACAACATCGCTGAGCGATCAGGAAGCATACATGCACAAGAATTCAGACAGTTCCTAAATATCTCGAGAAGGTCTTTGTTTGAGGATGCTTCGATGCTGCTTGTCTTTGAAACGCTTGGTCTGTTCACGTCCGCCGAGATAGACGAACCGTTGGTCGATTGCGATTTACTAAGCCGCAAGATTACGAACTTCTCGCGAAGTTTGAAAAGTTGAAGGGCAAAGGATGATTAGCCCTTCGCCCTTACCTCTTTGCCCTTTGCTCTTTGCCGCCTCAGTTCTTCTTGATAATGTTTCGGTGAACGACGACTCCCGATTTGGCGCGGTCGCGAGTATCGAACGAAACGTTATCCTTCGAGTCTCTGGTCACCATCTGAACTCTCCCGGAAACGTCTTTTTCTTGTTCGGTGCCCTTCGATCCGTCATCAATGAAACCCTGCACTTCGGCTGGTTTGGGCGCGTCGAATTTCTCGCCGCCTCGCAACTCGGCCACCGCTTCGATCGCACTGGCCTTCAAAAGCTTGGGCCAGAGTTTTTTGAAAAGCGCACTCGAAGCATAGACATCCGCGCTGTTGATCTTGCCGTTGATAGCGAAGACGTAACCGATTACATCCGACCGCGAATCGAGCAGGCCGCCCAAATCCTTCACATAGCTGTCCGCATTCGCTTGCACATCTTTGTTTTCCAACGCTAGCTGAAAACTTGTCGGCGACGCATCTGAGCGCACATTTCCGCCCGTGTTCGCGCTGAGCTTGTCCTGCGCGACACTGACTTCTTTCCAAACTTCACTCTGCGAACTCTTCATCTTGGCGGCCAGTTTCACTTCGCGGCTTGCCACGGCGTTGCCGGATGAATTGAAAGTTGTCACGGCTTCGCTACCGCGCTGACTCCAGCGGCCGTTCTCAACACAAAAAGCCGAGATCGGAATCTTGCCAGAGCGCGGCGGGAGAATCAGATCGACGGCCATCATCCGATCCTGCTGACCACCTTTCACGATGTCGCCAGATTGGACGTAAACCTCTTCGCCCGAAACATTTTCGATCGATAGCTCATTGACTTCGCGCGTTTCACGCACGATGACTTTCCTTTGCACCAGCGCTTCCTGCAGCGTGATGAAAGTGCCTTTGATTTTGTCCTGACCATAAATGAGGAACACCGAAAGATTGCCGTGCGTGAACGGGCCTTCCAAACGGTACTGATCTTTCTCAGGCTTCTGTCCCGCGTGACCGCTCCAGCCACCCGCCAGCATTGCCGCCGGCATTGCGATCATCAACACCAGCCCAAGCACCCAACCGATTCCATTCGATTTCATAACTTTTCTCCCTTCAAACTGAAGCAAATTCTGCGCGCGCTGGAGAGATCGACGGCAGTCCAAAACTCCACTCCGCGATCGAGCTTGCGAAGTTACGGTTGTAGTAGGAACGGGGAAGCAGAATCTTCTTGCGTGTTGATTCAGCCGGTCAGGAGATAAATGCCAGAGGCCTCGTTGCCGATGGCCTGTGCGCGCAAAATTCTTTTCCTTCGGTCCCCAACATGATAGATCTACGCGGCATAGAGTTCGTTTGGGTGTGAAGACCAAACACTCGGCCCGCGCCGTCGGCACCAGCCCACGCTTGCGACCGAATTCACATCGTTAGTTGGCTCACGCAGAATCTCTAAAGCCGTTCAAGAGAATTCCGCCTCGGAAAAGATCAATAGGCATGAGTTATCCCGAAAAGACTCCTGTTTCGCATGGCGTAATTCCGAAGCTCGAAAAGTTGACGAGCGCGACCATTCAGGTTCGCGATCTCAACGAAGAGATTAATCTTCCGTTCTCGTTTGCGGTTGTTGGCGACACGACGCGCTTCGATTATTTGCTGCCGCAATTGCAAACGAGAGAGGCGCTTTTGCCGGAAGTTGCGGAGATGCGGGGCTGGTTGGTCGAGCTCTCAACACCATGGTCGAGTCTCGGCACGACACCCGTGCAGACTCGTCAATTCCTTCGGCTTATACCTATTTCGGACAGTTCGTCGATCACGACATTACTTTTGAGGCAAAGTCGGAAACGCTGGTCAAGCTGAGCGATCAGGACTTTAGGGTCCTGACGCGGGAAGAGATCGGAACCAAGATCGAGAACGGCCGCACCCCGGCGCTCGATCTCGATAACGTTTACTACAAACCGGCGCCCCGCGATGGCTCAAGGATGGTGGTTGGTTATGTCGAGGGGAGTGGCGGAAGGCATCCCGGCAAAGCCAACGATTTGCCGCGAAAGGGTCGTAATGCGAAAGACCCGAGCGAAGATCGAGCTGCGTTAATCGGAGACAAGCGCAACGATGAAAATCTTGTGATCGCCCAATTGCACGTCGCCTTCCTGCGCGCGCACAACGCTATTGCCGCGCGCGGTCAGACGTTTGACGAAGCTCGAAGAATCCTGCGGCGCCATTATCAATGGATCGTCATCAAGGATTTCCTGCCGCGAATCTGCGATCCATTCATCGTCAACGACATCTTGTTCGGTGGAAACAAATTCTTTCGGCCGGAACTCGATGATCTGTTTATGCCCTTCGAGTTCAGCGTGGCTGCTTATCGTTTTGGTCACAGCATGATTCGCGGAGTCTATGATTTCAACTCGAACTTTCCGCGCGCCGGTCTGCAAGACTTGTTCACCTTCACCGCGTTTAGCGGGAATCTCAGGAATTTCGATCGATTACCTGAGGTTTGGATCATCGACTGGAAGAACTTTCTTGACGGCGGACCGAACCGCGCGCGACCGATTGACACCGCGCTGACGGAAGATTTGTTTGATTTGCACGCTTTCGGCAAACCCATGCCCGTCCCTGTTGAAGCCAGGTTGCCGGTGCGCAATCTCTTGCGCGGCTACATGCTGAGGCTGCCAACCGGACAAGCCGTAGCTAAAGCGCTCGGTTTGCCGGTAATGAGTCCCGCTGAGATTGAGCGAATCGCGCAGAGCATCAGCGCCGGACAGCTCGAGGCTGTCAGAGCGGGTGGCTTCGCTGAGCGCACGCCGCTCTGGTACTACATTCTGGCGGAGGCTGCGACCCAGTCGCTGGGTCGGCTTGGCCCGGTTGGCAGCACCATCGTTGCCGAAGTCTTAATCGGCCTAATACGTGGCAGCAAAGATTCCATTCTGAGAAAGAAGGATTGGAAACCTACGCTCGGACCAACACCAGGCGAATTCACTCTGGAAGATTTGCTTGGTTTGGCCGGCGTCCTCAATTAACCCTCAGTGAAAACTTTCGAAGTAGAATGATGATGTCGAAACGAATTATCGATATGGTTCGCGAGAAGAGAGCCAGGATGGTTAAGAACCCCAGTCTTGGTGCTGCCAATATGGTACTGGGCGTTGCGGCAATGCAAGGCGGCATCGGTTCGCGCGAATGGAAGAACTACATGATGCAGTTTGTCGAGCAGGATCCTCCAGGGGAACCGATTGACAAGAAAAGGTTGGATCGATTGATGGGCGCTGACAATACGCTCGGGGATCTGGATCTATCTCGGAAGCGGTGCTACCTGGTAGGTAATTCGACCTGCAACGGTGACACGCCGAGTGAATTGGCTTTCACGGTTTACACCATTGACGCTGGTCTCGAGGGTGGGTGTGGAGATCCTACGCCTCCTCCGGGCAATGGGACCATGAAGCCGCCGAGGCCCAGGAAGAAACGTTAGGTTCAAGTTCAGCAGATGTCAGCGAGACGTCCGAGTCGTCGAACCGTGTCGTTTCCCGCGCGCGCGAATGCCCTCGAAGCGCGTTGGCAGAGGCTTTGTGCCACTTATCTGCCGCGCGCTCCGCAGGGTTCGCTTTGGCGTCACTACGACGGCCAGCGCCGGCGTGTGCAACCAAAGTCAGGTTGGAAGCTGCACGTTTCGGCTACCGTCCTCAACGCCCCCACGATCCTGAAGAAGATCGGACCGTTGCTGGTCCAACGAGGCGTCCCATTCAAAGCTCCAGGTTGTTTGCAAGAAGTTCTCAAACTCAACTCTGGGCTCTACTACGGCTACACCCAAGTCGGAAAGATATTCACGGTTTATCCCGCCACTGATCGTGAAGCGGTTGCGCTGGCGAAAAAATTGCATCAACTGACGAGACGTTTGGCGGGACCTACGGTGCCATTCGATTTGAAGTTTGCTGAACCTGGCAACGTGTATTACCGGTTTGGAGCATATCAGCAGATTGAAATTGAGCATCAAGGCCAGCGGGCGTTGGGTATGTGTACGGCGGACGGCAGCCTGATCCCGGACATTCGCGAAAAAGCCAAACCCGATTCAATTGCTGATCCCTTTGAACTTCACAAACCGCAGACAAGATCGAAGATGATGCCTGATCGATCCATGCGAGTCATCAGAGTTCTGACGCAGCGCGGTAAAGGCGGGGTCTATGAAGCGGTTGAGTACGGCGATGGCATTCCCAAACTTTGTTTACTAAAAGAGGGTCGAAAAAACGGGGAACTCGCCTGGGATGGGCGCGATGGCGCGTGGCGAGTGAAGCACGAGCAGCGAGTGCTCTCGCGGCTGTCGAGTTGTGACCTGCCGATTCCGAAGGTGCTCGATTCGTTTGAGTTGGATGGAAACTATTATCTCGTGATAGAACACGTCAACGGCGAGAACCTCTATGATTTGTTATTACACCGCCGTCGGCGTTTTGATCTGCGGCAGGTCGTCGAGTTTGGAATTCAGCTCGCGACTTTTCTTTCGCACATGCATAGCGCCGGTTGGTCGTGGCGAGACTGTAAGCCGAAGAACATTCTTATCACTCGCCAGAACCGTGTCGTTCCCATCGATTTCGAGGGCGCTACGCCCATTCGCCGACCTGATCGAACGCTATGGGGGACGCCGGGTTACACGCCTCCAGAGTGGCGGACCAAAAACACAACGGGTGTGTCGGAAGATTGTTATGCGTTGGGCGCGTTGATCTATTCGTTGCTGACGGGTCGCACGTTCGATCACGAGAAACCCGTGCCGGTCCAAAAGCTGCGGCGCAACGTCTATCCGGAACTCTGTCGATTAGTAGAGTCGTTGCTGTCGGTTGACCAGCGGACCAGACTCACGGCGGCCGCGGCGCGCATCAAACTCACTGCTATTTCGTTGAAGTACTCACCGAAGCTGATGAGGGCACAGAATTCGAAGGCGGCCTGAACGGACGGGCCAGCGCAGCGAATCGCCGATCCGAACGAAATCGATCGAACATCGGAGAGACGGACAGCGCCTGCGATGGTGGGAACTTCTCCTCGATCGATTTCTTCAACAGCGGCAGCGCCCGATCGAGATCATTCAGGCCAAGATAGATAATTCCCAATTCCTGATCCGGCACCCAACGCGTCTTGGCGAGTTCTCGCATCTCGGCCAAAACTCTTTCTGCTTCGCTCCGACGATTGGCAATCCCGTAGCAGAATCCGAGCATCGCGCCGCCGTAGAGTTTATCCCTGGCGTAAATCTCTTCGTAAATTTGCGTTGCTTCCTGGAGCTTTCCCAGTTCGATATAGACCATGCCGTGCATGTATTTTCCGCCCGCGTAAGTTGGGTGTTCGGCGGCTAATCGATCCAGACAGGTGTTTGCCTGATCGAACTGTCGCGCATAATACAAAGTTCGGCAGTGGTTCATGGTAGCGGCCGGGTAAAACGGATCCAGATTCATTGCTAATTCGCTCTCAGCGAGTGCTTCCGGCATCCGACCCGTGTGACTCAGCAAATTCGAATAGCCCCAGTGGGCCGGTGAGTAATCAGGATTGACGGCAATCGCCTTCTTAAACTCCTTCTCGGCGTTTTCCCAGTCCCAACGCCCCTTCATCAAGACGGTTGCGTAAGCGCTGTGTGCTTCAGCCAGGCCATCGTCAATTGCCAGTGCCTGTTTGGCGGCAAACTCGGCTTTGACCATCGCATCTTTACTGGTGAGTTCTCCATACGCGGGACTGTTCATGAACACGTAGCAATCGGCGAGTCCCGCCCACGCGCGCGCGAACAGCGGATCCTTTTCCGTGGCCTGTCGGAAATTGTTGATGGCGGATTGAATGTTCTCGCCGTCTCGCTTGCTCCAGTACATCCGGCCGGTTGCATAGAGCTGCATTGCTTCGGCGTTGCGATTTTGCTGTACCGCCAGGGCTGAAAGAAGATTCTTGTCGTCTTCATTGATTGGCAGATGAAGATAATAAGCCGTGTCTAGCGACAGTTGCTGCTCGAGCATCGAAGTCTGATCGGGATTCAGCGCGTAACTCTCTTCGGCGATGCGCGAACCATCTTTCACACTCTGCAACCGCGTCGTAAGGATTAGTCCCTTTTCGCCGCGGCGGATGCGCCCATAAAGAACCGTGTCGGCGTTCAAGTCGCGTCCAACTTTTTCCGGGCTCGCCGCCTGAGGTCCCCACAGTGAAGGTTCGATTCGCGAAGACGTGACGCGCAGGCCGCTGCGGTGAGAGAACGCCCGCACCAGATTCTGAGTCATTGCCGGACCCATGCATTGCGTTGATGGATCGAGGCCTTCGCAGACTATCGGCAGAATAGCCAGCGTGTGATCGGACCTCGGCCAGCTTCGATACACAGCCATGATCACCGCGAAGATCAGCAGCAGCATTGCCGCCAGCCCGGCGTATCGCACATTCACATATTTGTGAATTGGCAGCGGCAGCGTAATACCTTTTTGCACGTTATCGAGATCGATCAACAGCTCGACCGCAGACTGGTACCGCTCAGCGCGGTCCTTGCGCAGACACTTGTCAACGATACGTTCGAGATCTCTGGGACAGTTAAGCGAAACCTCGCGCAGCGATTCCGGCTCGCGGCTCATGATCGCTGAAATGATCTCTGCATTGGTCTTGTGCACGTAGGGATTTCTGCCGCAGGCCATCTCGTACAAAACGGTGCCCATGCTGAAAATATCGCTGCGATAGTCGAGCTTCTCGCCGCGCAGTTGTTCCGGGGACATGTAAGCAATAGTCCCGACCAGCAATCCGCTTTTCGATAGTTGGCTAATGCTCTCAGTCGCGTCGTCTAACGTCTTCGGAACTGTCTTCGCCAAACCAAAGTCCAACACTTTCACCTGCTCACTCGGCGTGACCATGATGTTCTTGGGCTTGATGTCGCGATGGATGATTCCGTGGGCGTGAGCTTCGGCCAGCGCGCTGACAATTTGCTGTGCGAGGGGAACTATGCGATCAGGCTTGAGCGCATGAGTTCGAATCAGATCGGCGAGTGTCTGTCCTTCGATGTGCTGCATCACGATGAAGCTGTGATCGCCGATCTCATCGAAGCCATAGACCGCGCAAATGTTCGGATGATCCAGACGCGCGACTGCCTGCGCTTCCTTGATCAGTTGGCGCTTGGCCCAGTTGTCCATCACGAATTCGCCGGAAAGGAACTTCAAGGCAACCTTGCGATCCAACCGGCTGTCCTGTGCCAAATAGACTGAACCCATGCCTCCCTGGCCGAGCGCGCTGAGAATCTTGTAAGGCCCAATCTCCTGGCCGATCATCGAGTCGTTGCTCGATTTCCCCAGCACCTCCAGCGCCAACGTCACCGCATTTTCTTCCAACAAACCGCCGCCGCTTTCATAGGCGGCAACCAGCGATTCGACTTCGTGACGCAGATCATCGTCGTCATGGCAGGCGCTATCCAGGTAGTCTGCCCGGCTGTCAGGCTCGACCGTGACGGCGCCGTGGAAGATCTCTTCGAGTTTTCTTAGATCAACTGCCATTTTGCATCTCGCGGGCCAGCCAGGCTTTGGCAAACTGCCAATCTCGCATCACGGTTATGGGAGAGACCTTCAGGACTTCGGCGACTTCCTCGACGCTCAACCCGCCGAAGTATCGCAATTCGACTACTTTGGCTTTTCGCTCATCGAGGGCCTCTAACCTATTTAACGCGTCATTTAGCGAGATTAACTCTCTATCTTTTTCAGCCGGCATGACGACGGCTTCGGAAAGCGACACGTGAATCGCGCGCCCGCCGCGCTTCTGCCGGTTCTGATCGCGCGCATAGTTCAACAAAATCCGCCGCATGATTTGGGCGGCAATCCCAAAGAAATGGGCGCGATTCTGCCAGCGCACTTTTTTCTGATCGACGAGCCGCAGGTAGGTTTCGTTGATTAGCGCCGTTGTTTGGAGCGTGTGATCGGGATTCTCGCGCCGCATGTAGCTGTGCGCGAGGCGATGCAGTTCCCGCTCGACCAGGGGCAACAACTTTTCTAGAGCTAGCTCGTCGCCGTTGTTCCAGTCAACCAGCAGGTCGGTAATGTCATTAGGGGAAGACATTACGATAGGGTCGTCTTACGCAGACTCCGATCTAATCCAGCGCTGCAAAAAAAGTTTCCACCCATCTGATAGTTTGTCTTGCTCTGCGGTGCGTTAACGGGTGGCCGAATGAGATACGGCTTGGCTGAAATCTCGTTATTGAGTTGATTTCAGTCCAGCAGCCTTCACGCGAAAGCGTGGCTTTTATATAGCGGCTGCTGCTGGGTTTTGCAAGCGCAATATTTCTTCTTTCCTACTAACAGTTACGGCAAGACGATGCCATCCGGAACCACTCACCCCACGTCCCCACCAGTACTCGCCGACGGTCTCAGAAACTGGATCATGGTGGTCCTCACACTTGTTTTTGTGGGGTTATATGCGGCGGCTTTGCTCGGTTGGCTCAAGCCCCTGGCGGACGATAAGATGGTCATCAGGCTCGAACCGATCATCTTCGCCATTATTGGTTACTATTTCGGCCGGCTGCCGGGGCAGCAAAACGAGCGCACGCTGAAGTCGGAAATCAATCGGCAGGTTCAGCGCGCCGACGCAGCCCAAGCTGCTAAGGAGCAAGCTCAGCAGACCACCGAGGCGTTGGAAGAGAAAGTCAAAAACGTAAAATCGACATTAGCTTCCGAGCCAATCACGTCGTCGAGTACGTCCGGCGCGGATTTGTTTAGATCCGGCGGTGCGACTTTCAAGGATGCTGAGTTGCGACCGATGGTAAACGCAGCGTTAAGAATTTTGAATTCGTAGAATCGCTCGCCATCAAAAACAAAACGAGGCGACTCTATATTAAAGCCGCCTCGTCGTTTCTAACCAAATCTGATCGAGTTTATTGGCTCATCAGCTGCAAACGTCCATCTGGCAAACGCACAGTCGAAACCGTCCTCTCATACAAAGCGAGCGGCGTAGGTGATTGCGTTTGCAATCGTGCAACCTGAGCGCGACTCAACCTCGGCGCATACAAAGCAGCGTTTGGATCTTGCAGCAGCGAATAGCGTCGCGAAATGCGGCGCACATATTCCTGAGTTTCGGCATAAGGCGGAATGCGCCAACCGTACTTCTCAACGGCGCCTTCGCCGGCGTTATAGCCGGCCAGTGCTAAATTCAGATCTCCGTCAAAACGATCGAGCAGAAAACGAAGATACCTTGCGCCGCCTTCGATGTTCTGCTGTGGATCGAAAATGTTGGTGACGCCATAACGCGCCGCCGTGCCAGGCATCAGTTGCATTAAGCCACGCGCGCCCTTCGGCGAAATTGCGCGAGATTTGAAACTCGATTCCTGGTGCATCACGGAATAGAGCAACAGTGGATCGACGCCGTTGTTCGTTCCTGACTGAATCAAGTAACCATCAACCTGCGAGCTGCCCGTGGTGTAGCCACGCAGAGATGTGAGATTCACATTGCTGATCAGATTCGGAGTCGAACCCATTAGCATCACTGTGGGCTTTACCAGTGAAGGGCTGCTGTCAGAGATATTCTGACTGGCTTTCGACAATGGACTTCTCTTTGTGCGCCCTTGTTTGGCAGCAGGCAAGCCAGGAGTTGCGGGCGGCTGTTGGACTTGAACGCCATTGCGAATATCGAAATTATCGATTGAATAGGTGCCGGACTGCGCCAAAGCGGGCACCGTCACGAAGAGGGTTAGGATAGCGATACCGAGGAGTTTTGTCATGAATTTCAGGCGGGTGTTCTCGCGGGCAGGCTCATGCGCAGACAAGCTTGGCGTCTGCAACCAATCCAATAATACCAGAGGTGTTTAATACTTGCCAACCATTTTTGCCGCAAGCAAGTCGAGATTCGCAAAATCAAAAGTAATACTAGCTAACCCCCTGTAAATAGTGTAAGGTACGCCGCGTCCCAAACATCTTTATTGAGGTTGCGCCAACAGTCGCAACCGATCTCAAGCCGGCTTTATCTAATTCGGCGCGGCCAAAGCGCCAGGAAAACAGGAGAAGAAAATGAAGA
>JAJPKD010000281.1 GCA_021323895.1 Acidobacteriota bacterium
GCGACGCAAAAGCGCTCTGCCGTTCGCTTGATTCAGCGATGATTGGTGCGGGCGAAGGATCAGAACTCACGTGCCTCTATTTATAACTGATCGCAAGACGAAAACGGGAATGCTACCTTTCAGCAAAAGACGTGTTGTGCGTGAGCAATCTCACCCATCGCTAAATGCAAAAGCGCGCACTCGCAGATTGAGTGCGAGAAATTCCTCATCGAATGTCCAGCTAGCGACACCTTGTTTTGAAGTGAGATTGGGCACTGGGTTTGCGACGAAATCGTTTCGCGGAAATTCAAATCAAGGAGTGATGCACATGAAGCGAACGTCTCTTTCTCTTTTTGTTAGCGTGGCAATACTCACTCTGATCACTTTCAGTTTCATCCAGCAGCGAACTCACGCAGTTGCTTCTTCGCCCGAGCGAATTCTCTTTCAGGACAATTTTCAACGCGCCGACTCTAACTGGGTCGGCAACGGTTGGCGCGAATACACGCGCCGCAACAATCAATTCGCGGCTGCCGATTCGCCGTGGCAGATTCGCAACGGCACGCTCTACTTCGAAGCCACCGGCTCAAATAACTACATCGAAGATTTCATCGAGACGGCGGCAACCTATCCGGTTGACAATGTGCGCGTGGTGTTTGAGTTGCGCGCGAAAGTGGCTACGTCGCAGGGTTACGTCGGCCCAAATGCGTTTTGGAGTGGCGAAGCGAGTCAGCGAAGCTCGGCCACGAACGTCGCTAGTGGGCCGGGTCACATCGGAGTGGCAGCGTTCAACTCATGGGAAACCGGCGGCGCGCGCGGCCTCGTGCTGGCGAACCATGGCGGTTCGCAGGTTTACAAGGACGTGACCCTGGCCGGTGTGAATCAAAGCGGCTTCGCGACTATTTCGATTACGGTTCAGAACGGCGTGATCAGTTACCAGGGCTCGAACTCCTTTTCGACGATCACGCTGCCGCTGTCAACATCATGCGCGGGGGCACAGCGCCACTGGACATTCGGCGCCAGACTCTATGACTCGGGCGTGCCACAGGTGATTGAGATTCGGAATTTGCGAATAGTCGCGCTGAACTAGTTTACGTCGAGAGAATTCATCGGCACGCAAAGGTGGCTCGGAACCGGGCCACCCTCGGTAAAGATCTGTGCGAGTTTCATTGAACCTGCTTGGTGCCCTTGAGTTCCTTGTACACGTCCTCGACGTTCGGGGTGGCGAAGTTCTGAAACGCGAAGCCCTTGTACTTCTCGGGCAGAGTGAGTTGCTGTTTCGCTTGATCGATGGTGAGACCGCTAACAATTCCCTGCTTCACGCGCGCACGGAGATCGTCGAGGTAGTTGCGGAAATCGCGAATGTCGGAAGCTTCCGCCACGTTGCCGTGACCGGGAATGAACTTGGAGGTCGGATGATCTTTGAGAATCGTATCAAGTGTCGGGATCCAATCGTTCACAGTTGCATCAACCAGGTTCGGCAGAGTCTTTGACCAACCAAGATCGCCCATAAAAACGACATTCGCGTCCGGCACATACGCGAGCACGTCGCCTCCCGTGTGGCCGGGCAGTGTCGCCAGAATCACTTCGCGCTTTCCAAGTTTCAACTTCATCGTGCCTGAGCTGAACGTCTTTGTAGGATTCGTCAGCTTGATCTGCATCATCGCGTCGAGACGGCGAATCTGTCGTTCCAACTGCGCACGTTTTTCTTTCTGATCCTCGGGCGTTTCGCTGAGCTGCGTCGCAGCGTCGGCTTTTCGCTTCTGCAACTCTTCCGGCGCGGGCAGGAAGCGTTTGTTCTTCGTCGTCTGCCACTTCATCACGTTGTCATGCGCGATGATCGGGATGCCGCGCGCAACCAGCGCTTGATTGCCGCCCGTGTGATCGAGATGATAGTGACTGTTAACGGCGAACTTGATTGGCAATTTTGTGAGTGACTGAATTTCGCCGATAAGTTCAATCGCCGCGGGCGTAAAGAACGTGTCAAAGACGAGGACGCTGTCATTGCCGATAACGAAGCCGGCATTGCCTGAGGCTAAGCCACCGGGCTTGGCGATGGCGGCATAGACGCCATCAGCGACTTTGACGAGTTGAAAGTCGTCGTTCGGTTTCGATTGCGCGAACGTGGGCGTTGCGCACAGAAACGCGAGCGTCGAGACCAACAGGGCGAGCAGTATCCTTGGTTGGATCATCGAATTAGAGTTTCGCGAGAATCGCTTTCCATCTGACCCAGGCATCGTCTCGCGCCTTGCGATTGGCCTGATACGCGGTCATTGCGTCGGCGGCTTTCTTCGTCGTCGCTTCATCAGCGCCTGCCGGCGCCGCAGCAGGCGGTGGGTTATTCGGCTCGCCCGCGCGCATAAAACCGTGGCCCGCGCCAGCGTACGTGACTGGTTCATAAGGCTTCTTCAATTCCTTCATCGCATCGGTAGTCGGCGGGATTGTCGCGTTGATGCGCATATCGTTCTCGGCATAGAAGCCATATACCGGCGCGCCAATCTTTCCCAGCGCTGCCTTATCGACTGAGTACGGCTGACCCTGCGCATTGTTGCTGGGTGCCGAACCGTAGAATACAAAAGCAGCTTTCAGCGTCGGCCGTCTCGTCGCAAACAGAAAAGTCGTGCTGCCGCCCCAACAGA
>JAJPKD010000216.1 GCA_021323895.1 Acidobacteriota bacterium
AAACCTTCAATGGCCGCGCCGCCGAGAAATATCAATACAGCAAGACCGCGAACACAAACACGAAGGCCGGCGAGGTGCAGGCGAACGCCTACATTTATGTTGATAAGGAAACCGGCCTGCCGTTGCACGCCGAAATCCTCGCTGAGAGTTCCGGTGACGTGAAGGGCGTCAAAGCCGCGCACGTGGTCGCCGAGATGCAGAACATCGCGACGAATATCGACCCTGCGATATTCGAAGTGCCCGCGGGATATTCACAAGTGCCGCCGGAAAAAATTCGACAGCAGATTGACGCGCTCACCGGCGCGGTGACGACAATTCTGAAAGCGATGATCGCGAATGTGAACACCGGACAACCGGCCACTTCACCGTCAACGGCGCCGTCCGTAAAACCATAACTATGAGATACGTTCTTGCGGTCCTCGGCGGAGTAATCATCGGCATGCTCGCGGCCGGATATTTTCTCGGCGCCAGACATGGCCAGTCGCTGCCGGGGACGCCCCTCAGGGCGCCCGACAAAAATGAAACGTCCGCGACTGTTGCCGTGTCAATAGACGAAAAATTCTTTGACGCGCTGCTGGGAACGGTGTTTCAGAAACTCGGGCCACCACAACTGAAGCTTTCGCAGTCGCAGCCGCAACCTGAATCGTTAATGCAACCCGTAGTTTTCCAGGCAGGTTGCAACAACGTTCTCACCTTGAATCAACAGGGCAATAACGTGAAGACTGGCGTCCGCTTCACCGGCGGCAAAATCATCGCGCCGCTGGCTTTCACCGGCAGCTACAACATTGTCGGCAAGTGCGTCCAGTTCAACGGCACCGCGCGGGCGTCGGTCGATCTCTCTTTCGATGCGTCCAAACAAACCGTGTTCGGCGCATTGAACGTTGATGAAGTTGCACTCGACAATGTCTCTCCATTTTTCAGCGCGCTAGTCACGACGTTTGTCCGCACCGCGATTAACGATCGCGTCAATCCCTTCGAAGTCCTGCGCGTGTCGCAACTCTCTCTGTCGCTGCCAATCCAGGCAACCGGCGGAACTCTCAAAGCGCAGGTGAAAGATGTCCGCTCCGAAGTCCAGGGAGGTTCGCTGCGCCTGTTTCTGAACTACGAGTTCGACGCCAGCAAATAGCAGTGGGGTTGAGCGCCGAAAGCGCGTCGTTCAATAGCCACGGCCGTCAGGCCGTGGAACCAAAGCAAAACAAATCCAGCACCGAAGGTGCGACATTTGGATCGACTTGAGAATTACGGCCCTGGCGGGCCTCGGGTTGTCTTGGCGCCACTTACCACGGCCTGGCGGCCGCGGCTATTGAATGCTGCGCCTTCGGCGCTTAGCTAACGCCTCATTGCCGCAAGGATTCTCAACAATTTTCATCGGGCCATGAAACGTTTTGGTCTGTTGCGCCATTCACCGGCGAACACAGACGCTCTCAGCAATCGAGAGCACAACCAAACGGAGGACACGATGAAGAAAATTCTTGCGATTGCACTTTTGTCATTTGCCATTTCGGCATGTGAGCCGAACACCACAGACAATTCAAACGCTGCGAAACCGGCAGCCACGCCGGCCGCGGCTACACCCGCCGCAGCAACACCTGAGGCAAGCCCGGCTGCGAAAGTCGAAATCAAAGCCGGCGACAAGGTCAAAGCCATGATCAATGGCGTCGCCACCGAAGCCACCGTCGTCAGCGTCGATGAAAAAGCTGGTAAAGCCACGGTGAAGATCGCCGGTCAGAAGGACGACAAGAACGTCGCGCTCACCGATATCGTAAAGCAGTAAGCATGACGAGCTGAGAATGAGGGCAACGCGAATCCGTTGCCCTCATCAAAGTTGGGACAGAACCGCGGGCGGTAGCGAGCGGGATAAAGGACCGGTAACTGACGATTCATACAGTCCGTCTATGTTACCTGCGCGAAAACTCAACGAGCTAAGACAGGACGATTTCGATCGGCTATTGGCTTGGCTTGATTCGAATCGAGAGCGCGCCGCAATTCGCTATGAACAGATCCGCTGGCGGTTGATTGCGATACTCGCTTCGCGCGGTTGTGCTGATGCCGAAGAACTTGCCGACGAAACAATCGATCGCGTTTCGCGCCGCGTTGCCGATATTCAAGCGACTTATGTTGGTGATCCGGCGATCTACTTTCTCGGCGTCATGAATAACGTTCATCACGAATATTTGAAGCGACCACCGCTGCCGCGGCTCGTCGAGCATCGTGAGGACGTTGAAGTGACGGAGCGCCTGCATCACTGTTTGGAAATTTGCTTGAGCAAACTGGCGCCGCACGCGCGTGAGATCATCGAGCAATATTACGCGGAAGATAAACGCGCGAAGATCAACTTGCGCAAGCGCATTGCCGCGAAGCTCGGCGTCACCAACAGCAATCTTCGTCTGCGTGCGCTGCGGATTCGCGCGAAGCTGCAACAGTGCATTCAGCAGTGCGTTGAAGTGTCAGAAGCCCGACCGTAAGGGAGAGCTAACGTAACGAGCATGATTGAGGAACGTAAGAGTTCAATAACTTTTTCCGACGATGCGATTCGCCGCTTCCTACTCAGACGACTAGCGGCGCGCGAGCAATCCGCGTTCGAGCAAACTCTGATGGCTGACGATGACTTAGAGTCGCGCGTGCGATTGGCCGAGGTCGCTTTGGCTGATGACTATGCGCGTGGACTATTGACTGGAAACGAGGAACGACAGTTTCGCGAATCGTTCTTAGTAACGGATGAACGCAAACAAATGCTCGGCGTGTCAGAGACTCTTAACCGGCGATTTAGATCAAGCGTCGAAAGTGCAAGCCTTATTCAAAATGTAAAGACCATTTTTGACTTCAGACAGCCAGTCTGGCGCTACGCTTTTGCGGCGTTGATTCTCCTGCTGGTGTTTTCGACTGTGTGGCGCAAAATTAAAGAGCAAATCGTGGTCGGGCCCATCACTCCGAAGCGCGTGGTTGTGCCGAAACCGTCGGCGACACAATCTCCGATCGTCGCGCACCATCCGACCACATCGCCGATTCCAAACCACGTTGAGGAGAGCACGTCGCCACCGGATCATCAGATCGCGACGCCGGCGGTTGTGCTTGACGGAAATAACAGCGTCGGAAATCCGTTTGAATTGAAATTAAGAGACGGCAACATTGATTCGCTGCGAGCTCAGATTGTTTTGGGGGAAAATCATTCGACGAGCTATCGCGTCGAGCTTTGGGATTCCAAGGGAGAGTCGCTCTTCACCATCAATGCAGTCGCGGCGCGGGATGGCAAAGTAATCTTCGACATCCCTTCACGCAATTTGTCTGCGGGCGAATATTTGATTCGGCTAAAAGCTGTCGAGGGTTTCACGTCAGAAGAGACTCAAAGTTATTACTTCAGAATTACCCGGTAGGACGCAGCCAATTACTTCACGCGGCTCTTTCGCCGGCGCAGAAAATCAATCAGCACAAATTGTGAAAGATTATTGGGATTGGCGAAGTAGGCTTTGCCATTCGTCATCGCCGTCATCTGCTTCACGAATTCAACGAGATAATAATCGCTCGCCAGCATGAAAGTATTGATCATGATGCCGCTCTTGCGGCAGGCCTGCACTTCGCGAAACGTTGCTTCCATCACCCACGGATCGCCACCCATCGAATTCTTGTAGAGCCGCCTGTCAGAACCGCCTGCGGTAGCGGGCGGGCCACCGCCGGCAGGGTGCCGGCGACCCGCGTGCACGGATGTAGGCGCTCCGACAGCACCTTCAATAAAACACGCGGTCGGTTTCCCATCCGTCACCATCACGATCTGCTTCATATCCTTGCGCTGCGCTTGCAGGATGCGCCGCGCCAGCCGCAGACCTTCCGCAGTGTTCGTGTGGTAAGGCCCGACTTGCGTGGTCGCGAGTTTGGCCATCGGCAGTTCTTCTGCCGAATCATGGAAGAGAACTACTTTCAGCGAGTCGCCGGGATACTGCGTCCGAATCAGGTGCGCCAGAGCGAGCGCGACTTTCTTCGCCGGCGTGAATCGATCTTCGCCGTAGAGAATCATCGAATGCGAGCAATCCAGCATCACCACGGTCGCGCACGACGATTGATAATCGCATTGATGCACGTGCAGGTCTTTGTACTCCAGATTAAGCGGCACTGACAGACCCTCGCGTTGAATTGCCGACAACAGCGTCGTATTCACATCAAGATTGATCGTGTCGCCGAACTCATAAGGCTTGCTCGCGGCTTCGGCTTCGATCCCGGTGGCGAGATGAGCAGTATCGTGGCGCCCCATCGAACTCTTGCCTAAACTGCCCAGAAGGTTTCGCAGAGTCTTGTAGCCGAGAAAATCCAAGCCTTTCTCAGTCACTTCGAATTTGATGTTGCGCGGCAGCGGATCTTCGATGCGCCCTTCACCATTCCCACCCCTCATCTCGCGTCGCTGTTCCGAAGTGAGCGACTCTTCACGAAGGTTGAGGTAACCCTCTTCGACCAGGCGCTCAATCAACTGATTCAGCATTTCCTGGAGCTGAGAGCCTTCGTACTTGCCTTCGTTTTCATCCAGCATCTGCTTAATCTGATGCTGACTCAACAATCCTTTGTCCATTAACGCTTCGAGCAATGCACGACGCAGGGCATCGAGTGACGTGTCCTGCGGCATGCGCTGACGCGTCCAGTAATAATCATCGTCGTAGCCCGAGTCGAGCAGAGTATCTGACAGACCTTCCATCAGGTCGCCGAGATTGATCCCGTAGACATCGAGGCCGTTGAATTTTGAGTAGCG
>JAJPKD010000181.1 GCA_021323895.1 Acidobacteriota bacterium
GCCCACCGACAATCGCCTGGCGATCGGGACGAAAGGATCGATGCAATTGACGATTCGCACCGAGGGCCGCGCGGCGCATTCGGCCTACCCGGAACAAGGCGAATCAGCGATCGAAAAATTGCTCGGCGTGCTGAACGATGTCCGAACCATCGACTGGCCGCGCGATGAGGTGTTTGGCGAAACGACCTGCAACATCGGAATAATCAGCGGCGGCTCTCGGGCAAACGTAATTCCCAGCGAAGCCGAGGCCACCTTGCAGATTCGTCTGGCGGTTCAGTCGACTCCGGTCAAGGCGCGGTTGGAAGAAACTGTCGATCGTCGTGCGTCCGTTACCTACAAATCGGTCCACGATCCGATAAGATTGCTGGACGTTGACGGGTTCGAAACTATGGTCGCGCGCTTCACGACCGACATTCCATATCTTGCGAATTGGGGTAAAGCGTTGTTGATTGGGCCAGGATCGATTTTGGACGCGCATACTTCCAGCGAGAAAGTCGCGAAGGCGGACTTGCTGCGCGCCGTCGATCTTTACGTCAATCTAACTGAAAAACTTTTGGCACAATGAAGATTGCTCTCATCGGATACGGCGCTATGGGCCAGCTTATCGCCAGGCTGGCGAAGGAAAAAGGTCACGAAGTCCAGCTGACCTTAACTTCGCAAGACGCCACGCGGATCGCCGACAAAGAGATTGCCGACTTAAAGGCGTGCGATGTCGCGATTGATTTCTCTGTCGGTGCGGCGGTCCCTAACAACATTGCCGTTTGCATGAACGCCGGCGTACCGCTCGTGGAAGGGACGACCGGATGGAAACTCGATGAGAACGAGTTGCGTCGCGCGGTCGGCGACTCTGAAGGAGCTTTGATTTACGGCTCGAATTTTTCAGTCGGCGCGCAACTGTTTTTTCGAATTGCCGCAGCGGCTGCTGAGTTGTTTCAGAACCTGGATTCGTACGACGCCTTCATCGAAGAGGCACATCACAAGCGCAAGCGCGACGCGCCTTCGGGCACCGCGATTCAACTGGGCGAGATTGTCGCGAACCACCTCGGGCGCGAGGTCCCGATTTCATCTACCCGCGCCGGCCATATTCCGGGGACGCATCGCGTGGGTTTCGACTCGTCCGCCGATCACATCACGCTCGAACACGTGGCGCGATCGCGCGAAGGGTTTGCGCTGGGAGCGTTGCTGGCGGCCCAGTGGATCGTGGGACGCAAAGGCCTTTACGAATTTTCACTGGTGTTCGATCGGATACTAAAATCACAACCTCCCGCGGAAGAAACTGAATGACGTTCGTGCTGGAGAGAATCTCATGACAATGAAACTTGACTGGATGCGCGGTTGCGCGACGGCTTTGGTGACGCCGTTTAAGTCTGATGGCTCAATCGATGAAGAGCGCATGCGCGCGCTTGTCGATCGACAAATCAAAGGCGGCGTGAAGTTGTTAGTGCCGTGTGGCACCACCGGCGAAAGCGCGACGATGACGGAAGATGAAGACGCGCGAGTCATCGCACTCACGATCGAAGTCGCGCGTGGTCGCGCCAAAGTGATTGCCGGCGCCGGAAGTAACTCAACAGCCAGCGCGATCGACTATTCAAAGCGTTGCCGCGATGCCGGTGCTGACGCCGCGCTGCAAGTAGCTCCCTGGTACAACAAGCCGACGCAGGAAGGTTTGTACGCGCACTTTCGCGCGATCGCTGAAGCCGTCCGCGATCTGCCGATCATGCTTTACAACGTGCCCGGCCGGACGTCTTCAAACATCGCGGCAGCAACGACGCTGCGGCTCGCGCGCGATTTTGAAAACATCGTCGCTGTTAAAGAAGCGTCGGGCAACCTCTCGCAGATCATGGAAATTCTGCGCGAGCGCCCTGATGGATTTTCCGTATTGTCAGGTGATGACGCGGTCACGTTGCCCTTGATCGCGCTGGGCGCAGAAGGAATAGTTTCCGTCGCGTCGAACGAGATTCCCGATTTGATGTCGCAGATGGCGAATCTTGCCTTGGATGGAAAATGGGATGAGGCGCGCGAACTGCACTATCGAATTCTGCCGCTGATGGAAATCAATTTCATCGAATCGAGTCCCGGGCCGGTGAAAGCGGCGATGGCGATGATGGGCTTGCTGGAAGAGAATTTCCGTCTGCCGCTGGTGCCGATTACTGAGAAGAGTCGCCTGCGTATTCGTGACGTGCTGGCAGAATTGGGAGTGATGGAGACAACCCATGCCGCTGCGTGATCAGATTGAGCAGTTAGCCGCGCGCGAAGGCGGCAATTATTCCGACGCGGACTTTGCGCTCTTCAATGAGTTCAAAGCCGCGCTCAATCGCGGCGAGATTCGCGCGGCTGAGCGCGATAAGAACGGCAAGTGGCAAACGAATGCCTGGGTAAAGCGCAGCATTCTGCTCGGCTTTCGCATGGGCGCGATCGTGGAGATGACGTCATCCGACGCGCCGCTGCAGTTTCTCGATAAGAATACTTATCCAATCCAAAGATTTTCGGCTAACGATCGCGTGCGGATCGTTCCGGGCGGATCGAGCATTCGCGATGGCGCATACATCGCACCCGGCGTCGTCTGCATGCCTCCGATGTTTGTGAACGCCGGCGCTTACGTGGATGAAGGCACAATGATCGACAGCCACGCGCTGGTCGGTTCGTGCGCGCAAATAGGAAAGCGCGTGCACATCTCCGCAGCCGCGCAAATCGGCGGTGTGCTCGAACCCGCCGGAGCGATGCCGGTAATTATCGAAGACGATGTGATCGTTGGCGGCAACTGTGGCGTTTACGAAGGAGCGATCGTGCGAGAGCGCGCCGTGCTTGCATCAGGCACAATCATCACCGGCTCGACCCCCGTGTTCGATTTGATTCGCGATCAAATCTATCGACGCGACGGCGATGCGCCGCTCGAAATTCCCGCCGGCGCCGTGGTCGTGCCGGGCTCGCGCGCCATCAACACTGACAAGGCTCGCGAATGGGGCCTGTCGCTATACGCTCCTGTCATCGTGAAGTATCGCGACGATAAGACTGACGCATCAACGCAGCTGGAGGAAGCACTGCGGTAATCGAAAAGAGATTTGGCAGAACTACACCTCACCGCTCGATTGTTGTCTCGGTCACGAGTGATCGCAAAAGTCGCCGCATCCGCGAAGTTCGTCGATTGGTTGCGCGTTATGGCGGTCCCACGGCAAAATGGGTAAAGAAGAGCAGTCCTCGAATGGAAATCGACGGCGACTATTTCGAAATTCATTGGTACGAGCATCCAGGGCTCGGTCGTTTTGAGGAGAAACATGTGAGAGTTGGCAGATTATGATCGTCAAGTTAAAGAAGAGGAACACAACATATCCTGATCTTACTCTCGGTCAGCCTTATGTCGTTATCGGTATTGAGGCAGATGACTTGCGCATTCTCAATGATGCCGGCAGACCATTTCTCTATCCGCCCGACATTTTTACTGTCGTCGATCGAAAAGAACCAAATGACTGGATCACCGAATTCGGTGAAGACCGCGAGCGATATTCCTATCCGCCTTCCCTCAACAAGCCGGGCTTCTTTGAGGATTTCTTCGACGAAAAAAGAAAGGCCGTCGTGACTTTCTTGCGCGTTGTCAATCAACGGCTCGCTGGTACTACGCGAAGAGCTGCGTTATTTTGCCTTTGAATCCCTTCCAACCACCTCCATTTCTCCGCGGCATCGAGAAGAGCATGATCCGAAAGATTTCGGATCGCGCGAAGCCGGGAAGTATCAGTCTCGGGCTCGGCGAGCCTGATCTGCCAACGCCGGAAGTCATCACGCGCGAAGCGATTCGGGTGATTCAGGAAGAAAAGAGTGGGTATACGTTGCAGGCGGGCATTCCCGCTTTGCGCGAGCGGATCGTCACCGATTACCCGCACATGAACCTGAATCTCGATCAGGTGATCGTCACGGCCGGTTCACAAGAATCGCTTTACCTCATCCTGCGGACACTGGTTGAGGAAGGCGACGAAGTATTAATTCCCAATCCGGGATTCATTCCTTATCCGCAAATTCTGAGGATGGTTGGCGGGCGCGCAATAACCTATCGTTTACCCGCTACTAAAGACTTTTTGTTTGACTCGGAGGATTTCAAGAGCAAGCTGACGCCCAAGACCAAAGCCATCATTTGCATCAGCCCATCGAATCCCACAGGACGAGTTTTGTCGCGCGACGACTTGCGCGCGATGGCTGATGCGGTGAACGAGATCGCCCCGAATGCTTACATCATCAGCGATGAAATTTATCGCGAGCTGTATTACACACCCGAGAGGCCGGCATCGATTTCCGAATTCTATCCGCGCACGATCGTTGTCAGTGGCTTGTCGAAATCTATGCGCATGACCGGTTGGCGCATCGGCTGGCTGGTCGGCGATGAAGCCGTGATGAAAGCTGCGCTGATCCTGCATGGCTACGTTGTGACGTGCGCCTCGAGCATCTCGCAGAAGGCTGCGCTGGCTGCGTGGACCGATGAAGCTGCCGCCGCCCGCCACGAATATCGCGCGATCTTTCATCGGCGTCGCGATCATCTGTTGGGATTGCTGCGCAACGAACTTGGCCTGCGCCGCGTGACGCCCGAAGGCGCGTTCTACACGATGGTTGATGTGAGCAAGTATGGCGATGAAATGACAGTAGCAGAAGCAGGACTCGAACACGGTGTGGTCACGATTCCAGCCACGTCGTTTGGCGATGAAAGTCGCGGATACTTACGGATTTCATTTTGTGCCGATGAAGAGCGCTTGAGTGAAGGCGTGCGACGATTGGACGAAGCGCTGAAGTCTTTGCGTTAGCTTTGCGGCTTGGCGCCTTTGCGAGAATTTCGTTTCACGCAAAGACGCGAAGACGCAAAGAATCGCAAAGATATGACTAAGAAATTTCGCGTAGGAATCCTCGGCGCCACCGGTGTCGTTGGGCAGCGCTTCATTCAACTACTCCAAAACCATCCGCAGTTTGAAGTCGCGGCGCTCGCGGCTTCCGACCGATCACAAGGGAAGACCTATGCCGAAGCGTGCACGTGGCGACTGCCCGGCGATATGCCGGAAGCGGCAAAACAAATTGTCGTCCAGGCTCCAGCGCCGCCGCTCGATTGCGATTTTGTCTTTTCGAGTTTGCCCACTGATATAGCCAAGCAAGCCGAGGAAGATTTCGCTCACGCCGGTTACCCGGTTATCAGCAATTCCTCGCCGCATCGCATGGGCGCGGACGTGCCGCTGCTGATTCCGGAAGTGAATCCGGAGCACCTCGAATTGATCGATGCGCAACGTACGAACCGCGAATATGACCGCGGCTTCATCGTCACGAATCCGAATTGTTCGGCAATTGCGATCGTCTTGGCGCTCGCGCCGCTTCACCAGAAGTTCGGCGTGACCTCGTGCGTCGTGACTACGATGCAGGCTCTGTCTGGCGCGGGTTATCCGGGCGTGCCATCGCGCGACGCAACTGACAACGTGATCCCGTTCATCGGCGGTGAGGAAGAAAAAGTCGAAGCGGAAACCCGCAAACTTCTCGGCACCGTCGGTCAGGGTTCAGTCATCGACTCCGAGATGAAAGTGAGTGCGCAATGCAACCGCGTGAACGTGACGGATGGCCACATGGCTTCGATTCGCGTGAACCTGTCGAAGAAGGCTGCGATTGATGAAGTTCGCGCGGCGCTCGCTTCATTCACGTCGCTGCCTCAGCAGTTGCGATTGCATTCCGCGCCTGAGAAACCAGTCATCGTTCGTGACGAAATCGATCGCCCGCAGCCACGCTTGGATCGCGACGCCGCTAAAGGGATGAGCGTCACCGTCGGCCGCCTCATGCCTGATTCAGTCTTCGATTATCGATTTATGGCGCTCGGCCACAACACGATCCGCGGCGCAGCGGGAGCGGCGATACTGAATGCGGAGTTGTTGGTCGCGAAGGGATACCTTGAGTCAGAACCGCTGCGGTAGCGGGCGGGCCGGTTCGATTTCTATCGCCGAAAGGTGGCCCGCCCGCTACCGCAGGCGGTTCTGACACCACTCCGTAATCACCCTCTTCAATTCATTCAACTGATCGTCAAAGAAATGGCCTGCGCCTTTTATTACTCGCAGTTGCGCGTCGCAATTCAAGGCAACGCGCTCAACTAGTTGGCGCAGCTTATCGACATTGCCATATTCGTCGTGCTCGCCATGCACGAAGAGGATCGGTTTGCGGCAGCGCTCCAGAAAATCAAAGTCGTATTTATCGACAGGCGTGCCGATGCTAATCAATCGAGCCACGCGATCGTCGTTGAGGCCCACTTCCAACCCCACGCGCGCGCCGAAGGAAAAGCCGCACAGAGTGATCTCCTCATTCGGATACTTCTCGGCGAGATAATCCAAACCAGCGCGCACGTCGTCGCGCTCGCCATAACCTTCGTCGTGCTCTCCGGTGCTCTGCCCCACGCCGCGAAAGTTAATTCGCAGCGTAATCAAGCCCGCATCGTTCAGGGCCGCCGCAGCCCGAAACACGACTTTGTTATGCATCGTGCCGCCGCCGAGTGGATGCGGGTGCAGCACTAGCGCCACGCCACGAACCGGCGCCTCGCGCGGCTCTTTCAGAATTGCTTCGAGCCGGCCATGCTCAACCGGAATAAATAGATTGCCTGCTGGATACATAACGCTCTGCCGATCGATTTTCAGTTGAGTGTTCGCAGTTGTCAAAGACGGCTCAAATCCTCTGATGATTGACTAGTGATCGAGAAAAGGATTAGCTTTTTCGCCTAAGCATGGACACTTCCAACTCCATCAATGGCATGCTCACACCAGCCGAAATGCGTAACATTTCGCGCGTCATCGCTGAGACGGCGTCGGACGCAATCATCACCATCAATGCCGACAGCGTCATTCTGTTCGTGAATCGGGCCACCGAAAAAATCTTCGGCTATTCGCATGATGAGTTGATTGGAGAGTCACTGACGATGCTTATGCCGGAGTATCTAAGGCATTTGCATCGCAACGGGCTGCGGCGCTACATCGAAACAAATGAGCGACACATGCAGTGGGAAGCCGTTCAATTGCCCGGCCTGCGAAAGGATGGGACAGAAGTACCCCTGGAAGTTTCGTTCGGTGAGTTCAGCGAAGACGGCCAACGTTATTTCACCGGCATTGCGCGCGATATTTCCGAACGCAAGCAGGTTCAGGAGGCACTGCGGCAAAACGAAGAGCACTTTCGGTCGCTGATCGAAAACGCGACGGACATTATCACCATCCTGGATCGCGACGGCACGAGGCGTTACGTGAGTCCGTCGATTCAACGAGCGCTCGGCTACAACCCGCAAGAATTGATCGGCAAGAACCCGTTCGACCTGGTCCATCCCGACGATCTTCCTGAATTACGTAAACTCTTCGCCAGCGGGCTGACTCAATCCGGCTACACAATCACCAAAGAGTTTCGCATCCGGCATAAGGACGGCTCGTGGAAGACGCATGAAGCTACGGCGCACAACTTGCTCGATGATGCGGCTGTGGGCGGCATCGTGATCAATTCGCGCGACATCACGGCGCGCAAAAGGCTCGAACGCCGCCTCAAAGTCCAATACGAAGCCGCGCGGATCCTCGCCGAGGCGGATTCGCTAAGCGACGCTGCCCCAAAACTTTTGCAAGCCATCTGCGAAAGCCTGAATTGGGATCTCGGTCAAATTTGGATCGTAGATCGCGAGGCGAATAATTTGCTGTGGTTGGCGAGTTGGCAGGTTGAATCACTGGGCGCGGATGATTTCATCAATGCTAGTCGCGCGCGCTTATTTGCCCGCGGTTCGGGCCTGCCGGGCCGCATTTGGACCGACGGCTTATCGCATTGGATTCACGACGTATCACAGGATGCTAATTTCCCTCGCGGCATCCTCGCCGATAAGGCGAGCTTGCGTTCGGCTTTTGGATTTCCCATCAAATTGGGCGATGAGATTTCAGGTGTGCTGGAGTTTTTCAGCCGCGATCTGCAATCGCCTGACGCTTCGCTGCTGGACGTGATGACCGCGATCGGAAATCAGATTGGGCAATTCGTCGAAAGAAAGCGCGCCGAAGAAGGGCGCGCCAGCCTGTTCGAACGCGAACAGCGCGCGCGCCTCGAACTCGAAGCCACGATGAACCGCATGCATCAGGTTCAGGTGGTGACTGAGGTGGCGCTCGCGCATCTGTCGCTCGATAAGTTGCTTGCTGAATTGATCGATCGAGTACGTGACACGATGGATGTCGATACCGTCGTCATCCTGTTGATGGAAGAAGACAATCATCTGGTGGCGTGGGCGGCGAAGGGATTGGAACTCGATCTAAGAATTCGGGTGCCGGTGGGTGCCGGTTTCGCGGGCCGCATCGCGCAACAAAAAGCACCGCTGGTGATTGATGACATCAATCGGGCCGAACTCTACACGCCATTCCTGCGCGAGCACGGGGTCAAGTCTTTGCTGGGCGTGCCGCTGCTAATCGAAGGAAGGGTCCTCGGCGTGATTCACGTGGGCCGCATGCAAAGACGTCCCTTCAGCGAAGACGATACGCGTCTGTTGGAGTTGGTGGCATTCCGTGTCGCACTGGCGGTCGATAATGCGCGATTGTTTGAAGAGGAACGCGCTGCGCGCCGCGAAGCCGAAGCTGCCAGCCGCGCAAAGGATGAGTTTCTTACCACGATTTCTCACGAATTGCGGACGCCGCTTACGCCAATCATCGGCTGGATTCACATGATTCGAAACGGGCTTTTGCCGAAAACCGAAACGGAGCATGGACTAGAAGTCATCGACAAGAATTCGCAGTCATTGAAGCGGCTCATCAATGATTTGCTCGACATGTCCGCAATTCTCAGCGGCAAGATGCGCATGGAGGAATCGCCCGTACTACTTCTTGATGCGGTCCGCGAGGCTGTCGAGGCGGTGCGCACGTACGCTGGCGCGCGCGAGGTGCGGTTGGAATTCAACGCCGGCAACTGCCAAAACGAATCGGTCACTGGCGATCGCACGCGCTTGATTCAGGCCTTCGTCAATTTGCTCGACAACGCGATTAAGTTTTCGGATCCGCGCGGGGTGGTCAAAATTAATTGCGAACGGAATGGCACCGAAGCAATCGTGTGCGTCGAAGATGCCGGACAAGGAATCGCGCCGGAGTTTCTCCCTTTCGTATTCGAGCGTTTTCGCCAGGAAGATGGATCAAAAACGCGGAGTCACGGCGGTCTGGGGCTCGGCCTCGCGCTGGTCAAGAGCTTCGTCGAAGCTCACAAAGGAACTATCGAAGCGGAGAGTGCGGGTCAGGGCCACGGCAGCCGCTTCACGATCCGTCTGCCGCTGCGGGCAGAACTCGGGCATTCAACAACGAGCGAGCAGGGCGCTCGCCCAGCGGTCTCTACGCCGGCGCCGGCGCATTTGATGATCATCGAAGACGACGCCGACACGCTCGAGATGTTGAGTGCCACGTTGAAGCGACATGGATTCCGAGTCAGCGCATTTGAATCGGCCGCAGAGATGTTGAAGCACGCGCCCGCGAATTCAGTTGACTTGATCATTTCTGACATCGGCATGCCGGAACTTGACGGCTTTGAAATGATCAAGCAATTGCGCGCGCTGGCGAGTTACAAATCTGTTCCCGCGATCGCTCTTTCCGGTTATGCGGCGCCGAAGGACGTGAGGACCGCGATGGCCGCAGGCTTCGATGCGCACGTATCCAAGCCGGTCGATCCTGCTGAGTTGACCACGATCGTAAACAAATTGCTGAAGAAGAGCGGCCGCGCCGAACGTGAATCAAAAGGCCAGCGCGACGCTCCCAAAGCATGAAGTTAATCGCGTCTCCCGAACGTTCGCCGCAACTGGTATAGAGCGTTGTGCCGAATCTAGCCGGGGTTACTCGAACCAGCGCTTTACTATCTTCACCGGTAGCCGCGCAGTTTTTGATCCGCGCAAACCAAACCACGAAACGCCTTCCTGCAACATGTCGAGTTCCAGAATGTATTCGCCCGGATTCTTGGGTGCGTTAACGGCAAGTTGAAACTCGGTCTCTTCTCCCGGGCCCAAGTCCCGCATTAACGGCGCGCGCCCATCATCGTTCGCGACGACGTTCCCATCTTTGTCCAGCCAGTGATTGCCGAGATTAATTTGAAACCGATCGCCCGCGCGTTCACGCGCCAGCCAACGAACGCCGCTGATGTTTCGCACCGCGATGCGGAGAGTCGCATGTTCACTCGTCTGCAATTGGCTTGGATATTCGATCGGTCGAATCTCAGCCCGCAGAGCTTCGAAACTTAGTGGCGCAAGTTCTCGCGGCGTTCCGTGCGCGATGTAAACGGTGTACGGATCGCGACGAAAGATCGTCTGGCAACGAGGGCAAGTGCTCTCGGTGCTGATCACGACGGCGCCCTCGGGTGCAGAAACATCCGGAGGAAGCATGACGAACTTGCCCGGCGGCAGATGTTGCTGCGTTTCATACCACGCCACTTGAATGTAGCCCGGAACCGGTGATGTGTGCGCGACGTAAACCGGCTTTGCCCCGGACGCATCCACCGCCAATGGCAGAATCGTCGAGAAGTAGTCAGCGTCAAAAAGATAAAGCCGCTGCGGCGCGTTCGCTCTTTGTCGATGCATCCATTGAAAGTAGATTCCTTGCGCCAGCATCAGCACGATGGCGATCGCCGCAATCGCCTGGCGCGCGCGAGTTTTCTTTTCGACCAACCAACAGAGCGCCGGAATCATCAGCACGATCAAAAAGATTGGGACGGCGCACAAACGCAGCGTGTGCAGATGATCTTTCGTGAATGATGACGGCACAAAGGACATTGCCAAGCCGTAAACGACAAATCGCCACCAGGCGTCAACTCGTCTTTCTCTAATGAACAGCGCCAGGCTGACCAACGCGAGCAGGAACGTCGCTGCCAATAATTGTCCAACGCCATCCAGCGCGGCGATTTGAAAGTAATCAGGATCGCCGCGCACGATCATCCCCCACATGTTCAAGTTGGCGACGTAATGCTTGATGAATTCCCAGGCGATCTCGACGTAACTCATTTGCGGGGTGATGTAAGTAATCACGTCGAATCGATAGCGCAGCGCGCCGGGATGCCGATAGTGGAAAATCAAGATCGGAATGAGCAAGATGGCAAAAAGCAGCCACACCCGGAGAATCGACGACCAGCGCACCCGCTCGCGAAAAAACAGCAGTCCCAACGCCAGCATTGGCGCAAGCAGACGCCCAATCGAATACGTGTAAGTCAAAAGCGCGAGCGTCGCGGCCAGGAGTAATGCATCCGGCCAACTCCACTTGGTCCTTTCCGATAACCAATGGACACGCAAGAGGAACAGCGCGAGCAGCAGTGGATACAACGCGACTTCGACAACCACATGACTCAGCTCAAATAACCACGGCATCAAGAGAGTCGCAATCATTACGACCATCGCGATGGAACGACGCCGGCTGATGCGCCACGCAAGGATGCCAATCAAAAGTGCGGCCATAAGCCCGGCTGTCTCACTGAACATCCGTGCAACCGAAATGCTTGGGCCAGTGACGCGATAGATCGCCGCCAATAAGTAGATGTAAACGGGGTTCTTGTACTCGCCGAACGCGCGAAAATAGAGCGGCCAGGCAACGCCAGCTTCGTCACGGCCCGATTGCGAAATCAGGAACGCGTTGTAACCCACGGACGATTCATCGATGAACGAGCCCGCCGGAATCCGTCCGCGGTCGTGCAGGTACAGCGCCGCGCCGGCCAGAAGCACGAACAAAAGAGCGAGAGTTGTCGAATAACGATGAAAGAAAGTTTGAGAGGGCGGCGACATTTGTTTGGGAATTAATGTTCGTCCTCTCGGAAGAGATAAACCGATCCGCCAAAGACGGCTTCCGGTATGCGATGACGATAGGCATCAAAGAAATTCGCGCGCTCAGTCTCGGTGGCCCA
>JAJPKD010000221.1 GCA_021323895.1 Acidobacteriota bacterium
CCATCTTGATTCGTTCGTGCTCGATCATCGCCTGATCGCTAACCGCAAATCCCTGGCTTCGCCCCAACTCAGTTTCTCCGAGTCCTTCCCACAGATTGGCGCCAATCGTTCCACCAGTCGGCGTAAAATCCGGAAAGACAAGGTAGTTGCGAATCACAATCGGCGAGATCATTAGCAATGTTCCAAGTACTACCGCGCCGCCCATCATCGTTCGCACTTTCCACGACGCGCGAACAAACAGCAGCAGAGCCATGGCCCAAAACGGACTGAGATACAAGGGATTAACTCGCAGCCAACACGCGATCCCCAGGACCACGCCCGCGGCCAAAGCCCACCACACGCTCGCCCGCCGGGCGGCAATCAACAATAGCCAGAGGCCGGCAATCACAAACCACGCGCATGGGGCATCCGAAGAAGGCGCTACTCCAACAAAAGCCAGCAAAGGGGAGAGAGCAACCATGACGCTGGTGGCCATCGCCACCCTCGATCCATAAGCAGTCGCCGCCAAACCGACAATCAAACAGAAGGAGATGATCAAATCCAGCGGAGCCTGCACTCTCTGCACGGCATACGGCGAGCCGTTGCCGCTGAGGCGATACACGGACGCGATGATCCACGGATATGCAGGAGGATATTGGATCAGGTCCGTACGCGTCGGATCATCGATCCAAAATATTCGCCCCGTTCCGTTGAGTATCTCATTGGCCCCTTTTTCAAAGACGCGATACGACCCGGACTGAAACCAACCCGGGTCGTCCAAATGCTGGCGCAGAAAATTGAATGTGAGAAATCTGACGCTGAGGGCCAGCAGAAAAACGATCGAAAAGAAAAAGATTTGTTTGCGAGTAATCGGCAAGCGGCGGAGTAAGGGCAACATCTTTAGAAGGTAGTCTTCGCCCGCGTCCGAGCGGGTTCGGATGCACTCCGGGTTTCGCGCGTGGCGGCGAATCCCAGACGTTCCTGCACGGCATAAAGAGGCCGCCGCTTTACTTCTGTATAGATGCGCCCGAGGTATTCACCGATCATTCCCAGCGATAACAACTGGACGCCACCCAGAAACAGCACCGCGACGTACAATGATGCCCAGCCGCGACCGAGTCGCAGGTCATACAAGCCAAAGACCCGATCCACCACCGCGAAAATAATCCCAACGATTGCCAAACAAATTGTCAGGAACCCAGTCATAGTCACCAGCCGCAACGGCAAAACTGAAAACGAGATAATGCCGTCCATGGCGAATTGAATCATCTTCAAGAGCGGGTATTTGCTCCGGCCGGCCAGCCGTGGCTCGCGTTTATATGGAATAGCAATCTGGCGAAATCCGACCCAACTAACCATGCCGCGCATGAAGCGGCCTCGCTCAGGCATCGCCAGCAGAACCTCGACGACTCTGCGATCCATCAAACGAAAGTCGCCGGTGTCCACAGGAATTTCTGTTTCCGATAGACGATTTATCAGACGATAAAAAATCTTGGCGGTAATCAACTTGAACCGGCTTTCGCCTTCGCGCGAAATGCGGTTTCCGTAAACCACATGATTCCCTTCTCGCCAGAGCCGCAGCATTTCCGGAATTAGTTCAGGTGGGTCCTGCAAGTCCGCGTCGATAATTACGACGGCATCACCCGCGGCCGCTTCCAAACCGGCGGTGAACGCCACTTGATGCCCAAAATTGCGCGAGAGACGCAACACGCCGACGTGGCGATCTCCATTCTGAATCTCGGCTAAGATATTAAAAGTGTCGTCGGTGCTGCCATCATCAACGAAGATCAGTTCGTAATCCGCGTCAGTGAGGTTCTGGAGTACTTGCGACAATCGTCTGTATGAGTCCCTGACGACGGGCTCCTCGTTAAAACAGGGGACGATGATTGAAAGCAGCATCACTTTTTCGCCGAGATAATAACATTCCACCCAACCACGTTGCCGAGCCCTTGGAACATTCTTTTCGGAATCAACGGGTTTAGAAAATAGAATTCGCTTCGCAGCAGTTGTCGGACGTCGATTCTTACTTCGCGGAAGATCGAAAACAATCGCCGAGCTTGTTGCCGGCTGTACACCTTGACCAGCGGTCGGCCGCCGCCGGCGGTGAATTCAACGTACTTGCTCATGATGTCCTGCGCTGAGTTCCCGCGCAAAAACTCCGCGCGCAGAATTCCATAACGCAGCACTACCTGAGTCCAGTACGCCCACGAGCCGCGATGATAAAGCATCACGCGCGCCAGGCCATTCGGCCGCAGCACCCGATGAACCTCGCGCACCGCGCCGGCCGTATCGGGCGTGTGATGCAGGACTCCATTTGAATAGACAACGTCGAAACTTTCATCAGCGAAAGGCAGTCGCTCACAATCCGCATTCGCAAAGTCGCCGCGCTGGCCGTAGAGCGATAGATGATGTCGCGAGATTTCGAGCGATCGCGGCGTGAGATCGATTCCGGTAACCAGTGCGCCGCCACGCGCGAACTGCAAAAGGTCCGTGCCCATGCCGCAGCCCACTTCGAGCAGACGCTTCCCGGCAAACTGATCGAAGCCCATCACCTCGGGCATCCAGGGCGCGTACTCCTGGTAGCGATGACGTTCGACTTCGTCGAAAAATTCGCGCGAGCCAAATTCGTGCCGGCTGCCGTAAACAGCACCAGCTGGATCTTTGCCCCACTGCTCGCGGGCGCGTTGCTTGTCGTCAGTCATGAGGTTAGCCGCGCATACTCATCGATCACACGCTGCACGTTTCGCTTCCAGGTGTGTCGCTCGACTGCTTCACGCCGCGCCGCAGAACCGAGTTGTTCACGCAAGTCGCGCGATTCTCGCAGACGCAAGATCGCATCGGTCAATTGTCGGACGTTGCCGGGTTCGACCAGCAACGCAGTCTCTTCGTCTTTCAAGACTTCGCCGATTTGGCCCAGGCGACTCGCGACGATCGCTTTCCCCATCGCCATGTATTCGAAAAGTTTCGTCGGCGAGCCGAAGAACGCGCTGCCATCCGCGAGCGGAACGTGTGGCGAAATCAGAATGTCGCACGCATCAAGCAGCGCCGGCACACGATCGTGCGAGACTGGGCCAGTCATGATCACGCGATGCTCAACGTGAGCTTCGCGCAGAATTTGTTCGACGCGACCTCGCAATGCGCCACTGCCGATCAGCAAAAATCTAAGGCCAATATCGGCAGGTATCTTCGTGATCGTCTGCGCCAATACTTCAACGCCGTGCCATGGACCAAAGGTGCCGATGAAGCCCGCCAGCACTTCGTCGTTCTTTATCCCGAGATCGTTTCGTGCTTGCGTGCCGCCAACATCGGGCTGAAAGCGATCGACATCGACAGCGTTGGGATTGACGACGATCTTTTCAGCCGCCACGCCCGCGCGCAAAAGATTGTCGCGCTCAACTTCAGAGACGACGAAGATCCGCGCCGCGGCCTTTAGGTTCAACGTCTCGTAACGCGCAAGTAAATCCAGCATGCCCACGCGGTCCCAGTGCCGGCCTACCCAAACTTCGGAACCGTTGTATTCGAGAAAGAGCGGCCGTTTGGTTCGCAACGACGCTGCGACGCCAACCCAACTGAATCTCGCATACCGTTGATAAATCAAATCGGGCTGCTCGCGGTCGATCTCCTCGACTGCGCCCGCGGAAAAGAGCAGATTGTTATAGACATCGAACGCGGCGCGCGTCGTGCCGACCGGCTCAGGCCAAATGATCCTCGATCGCAACCTCGACGAATCAAGGCCGGCGATTTCGTCGTTGCTGATCAGCGAAACATCGACGTCGAGTTGCAAAGCGGCGTTGATGACGCCGTTGATGTGACTGGCAGCCCCGCCCGCTTGCGATCCAGGGCCAGGTGACGAGCGCAGATAAACCAGCTTGAGTACGCGGGCCTCCGGCCTGCCGATCTGGTTTTGATTAGCAGGCCCGAGGCCTGCGTACCCAGACGCTGCATCAACCGCGATTTCAAGTTTGCGCAGCTCACGCTCTGCGCGCTTCATTGTGGCCGCACTGGCCGCGGCTTCGCGCGCGAGACGCGCCGGCGCGGCTGCCAAAATGTTCGCGCGGCCTTCTTCTCTCCAGCCACCGTGCGAGTCGACAATCACTGTCTGACGCGCTCCCGCCAATGCGCCGAGCAATAAAAAAGCATTCTGCCCACGCTGCCAAACCAATCTTTCAGTCACGATTCCGAAGATTGCCGGACGCAACTTGCGCAAGAGTCGAATTCGCTGAACTGAGTTGTGTTGCTCGAGGTCATCGCGCGTGATGACCTCAAACGATGCGGCGGGAAATTTCTCGCGCAGAATGATCTGCGCGCGGTCCGCGTCGCCACTCAGCACCAGCAAGACAATTTTCATCAAAGCTTCAGTTGCGAGTCGGCTGTGCGCGGACGCCGGCGAAGAATTCGCCGGAACACCTCGCGCAGTTCGTGACGACGAAGCACAAAAATTTCGCCGGGTTTGCGCGCAGTCTTCACACAGAAATAGATGACGACTAGCAGAAAAATGAGAGTGTAACTGATGCTGGAATTCAGCGCTGCCGCGAGCGCGCCCCAGCGCGGCACCAGCGCAAAGTTCAAACCAAGATTCACGATCACCGTTACGATCCAAAATGCCGGGATCGCGGCCGGCAAGCCGGTGCCGGTGAAGTGCTGCACCAACACCGACTCGATCGCCAAAAAACAGACACCAGGCAACAGGAGCAAGAGCTGGAAGACTGCCCCATTGAATCGCTGGCCATACACCAACGGTAACAGGAAGGAACCGGCCGCCGCGGCGGCGCACAGGATGAACATCACAAAAGACGTGTGACGCGTGACCCGCACGGCGAACTCGCCACGCGGCTCAGGCTGAGACGCGACGCGCGGAAACAACAGCGTGGCGATGACTGCCGGCAAGGTCAGCAAGAGATTTCCGACTTGCGACGCGACTGAATAAACGCCGGCTTCGGCGGCGCCGCGGAAATGATTAACGATCAGCAGATCGGATCGAATGATGATTGCGCCGGCCATGATCGAGATATAAAACTTCGCGCCGTAACCCAGCGTTTGCTTCAGTAATTGCCAATCAACGCGACCAGCCTCGCGATTCTTCTCGCGCCTGGCCACCGAGGCAATCGTGGCAATCACCGCGAACGCGATGACCAAGGCGACTGCGGCGTTGGCCCAAACCAGTGGCGTCAAACCAAAGCCAAGAAAAATCAAGATCACCACCGCGTTGGCCAAAAGGAAAAGTGGCGTCGCTGCGTCCAAAAGGTTCAGCAAATCAACCCGCTGTACCGCCAACAGCACGTTGAGTCCGAACAGTGTTAACAGTTGAAATGGAATTGAGGCAGCAGCGATCGCAATCAGCGCAACCCTCACATTTCCGAAAGCGGTCGGACGGAATTCCGCCAGCGCCAGAATCGCAGCAGCGGTGACCACACCGGCGACGAGCGCGAACGCAATCGAATTGGCCCACGCGACGGTCAAAGTTTTTCGATCGCGCGCGATGAAAAAAGTATTCGCCGACGGCAAACCCGCGCTCCCGACTTGCAGCGCAAGCGCCACCGTTACATTCAGCACAGCCAGCGTGCCCGCGCCCGCGGGACCGAGCCACCGGGCCACGATGACGCTCGACCCCAACACGCCCGCTAACATCACCAGACGCGTGGCGAAAGTCACGGCGACGCCCGAAGAGAAACTGCTGAACCGCGGCCGCGTAGCCGCGAGTTCAACCGTTGTCTCAGTTGGATAATCGTTCATGGTCACCGCGCAACCGAATCAAACCAGAAGGTTCTCACGCAATCCAGCGTTCATACCAAACCGTGAGATTCAGCAGGCACCAAAGCTCGGCGCTCCGATCACGTTGTTCGCGCACATGCTCGTCGCCCAGCCGCTCGATGAATTTGTAATCGAAAAGTTTGCGGTCGCGCAGGCGCGAGTTCAGAATCTGCGCGATTAACTCTTCGCCTTCTTGGCCGCGAAACCATTCGCGCACTGGCGCGCCGAAGCCGCGCTTTGGTTTGTAAAGCACATCGTGCGGCAAGATCGATTCGAGCGCGCGCTTCAAAACATGCTTGCCGCTGTTGCCTTTGATTTTCAACTCGCGCGGCAGGGTCATCGCATATTCGATCAAATGATGGTCGAGAAACGGCACGCGGGCCTCGACCGAGGTCGCCATCGTAATTTTGTCGACACGCATCAGCAGCAACTCAGGCAAACGCAGCTTCAATTCGAGATAGGTCATGCGCGCCGCGGCGTCAGCGTCGGGACGTTGCGTCGCAAACGTCTCCTGATACTGTCGCACTATGTCGTAGGTTGACAGGCCGTTGTATGTCGCGCGCGCCTCTTGCGACAGCAGGCGCGCTTTCGTCGTCTCGTCGAAAACGATCGCGCCACCCCAGAAAAGCGATTCGTTTGCACCCAGGCGACGTACCAACTCACTCGCGAGTCGCTTCTTCAGGATTTTTTGCACAAAGGGTTTCGCCGCGGCCGCGGCGGCCCGACGAGCAGCAGCCGGCGCGCGTTCAGCGTGACGCCAGAATCGATCCTCGATCTGAAGATACGTTCTGAACCAATCGTAGCCGGCGAATAATTCGTCTGAGCCTTCACCGACCTGCACTACGATCGTGCCGCTGTCGCGCGCAAGCTTCGAAACATAGTAGAGAGGAACGCAGACTGGATCGGCGATCGGCTCGTCCTGATGAAAGACCAGCTCGGGCAAAAACTTCTGCATCTCCGCGCGGCCAATCATGACTTCATGATGGTCAGTTGCGAACCGCTGCGAGATCGCGTGCGCTGAATCCAACTCATTCAACTCTTCAGTGTCTTTGAAACCCACGGTAAAAGTTCTGACCGGCTCGGTCATTAACTCAGACATCAAGGCCACGTTCGCTGATGAATCGACGCCGCCGGAAAGAAACACGCCGAACGGCACATCGGACATCATGCGCTTGCCGATCGAATCGCGCAGCAACTTCAAAATGTTTGCCTCGTGCTCAGACTCGCTCAGTCCACTCGGAGCAGTCGCTGACGGCAACGCATCCCAGTATTGCTTGATCTGAATTTCGCCGCGGCGATCGATTGTCAGTATGTGCCCGGCGGGTAGTTTCTGAATGTCTTTGAAAAGTGTCTGCGGCGCGGGCGTGGTGATGAACGTTAGATAGTGATAGAGTGCTTCTTCGTTGAGTTCGGCAGTTACTTCTGGATGTTGGAGGATTGCCTTAATCTCGGAAGCAAAGATGAACCGGCCGTTTCGATGATAGAAGTAAAGCGGCTTCACGCCCGCGCGATCACGAACCAGCACTAATCGCTCTCGATCGGCATCCCAGATCGCAATCGCGTAATCCCCTTCCAGATCGTGAACGAAGTCCAGGCCACGTTCTTCATATAGATGCAGGATTGTTTCTGAGTCAGTCCGCGATGCATAAACGTGACCGCGTTGCTCGAGGCCTTCACGCAGCATCGTGTGGTTGTAGATTTCGCCATTGAATACGAGCCACACGCGATCGGTGCAGCCATGCATCGGCTGGTGACCCGCTGCCGATAAGTCGATGATCGAAAGCCGGCGAAATCCAAATCCGCCGCGCGCGTCGTCGAAGACGAGTTCGCCGGCATCGTCAGGACCGCGATGCGTCATCACATCGCGCATCGACACGAGCAACTCGCGACCGATATTGCCGCGCGCCGCTCCATGTTCCCAAGCTCCGCAGATACCACACATGAGCTCGTCTCACATCTCCGGCAAACCAAACATTTGTCGCAATTCTTCCGCGTCACGAAGCAGCCAGACACTGCGATGATGGCCCGCGTCACTGGCCTGCGACGCCGATTTGCGCCAACTTCGCCAGGTGCGCACAGGCGGTTGGCGTACGAGAAAGCTCAGCACACGTCCCGGGTGCTCCCGCAGATAGGTTTTGCGCGTCGGAGTGCGCGTCACAAGTTGATAGCAGACCCAATCAAGATTGCGAGCGGCGAGGTTTCGATCGCGCAAACTAAAGTCGGCGCCGTAACCAATGCCAATCGCATCGCCGCCGAACTCGTATTTCATCGCGTAACGAAGCATACGACTAGGGGCATCGATTACGATCATGGAATCGGCGACTGGTTCCGCAGCCCGCCGCAATTGTGCCGCGCCATTTTCGAAATGAATGTTGAATGAGCCGTCTTCGCCGGCGTCAGAAACATTGATGCAGAACTTCAGTGCGTTGAATTGCGACGCACACAAAGATGCAGCGCGAGCATTGATGTGGTGAAGCAGAGCATTGGCAAATTCTTCAGTGGCCGTTGCGCTCAGCAATTCCGGTTTCTGTTTGCGCGCAATTTCGTCCGCGTATTGCTCGTTAATCAAATGCGTCAGATCGCCGTTCAGCAAACGCGCGCGATACGGCGATGATGCTTTCAATTGCACTCCATCGAGAACATCACCAGGATACATGGGCTCGATGCGGTACTCGCGCGCGTCATTCGCGAAATGCCGATCGAAATAATCTCTTATTCGAGACCGCGGAAAACGCACGTCGTTAATCCACCGCTCCGCCGGCGCCAACAGCGCAAAATCAGCCGCAAACGGAATCGCAATCTGGGGCTTGAGACCAGCGACGACCCTACAAAAGTTGTGCGCGAATAACTGCTCTCGAACAATTCCAATCGCGCGATCGTCTTTGCCCTCGACGTGCAGCATGTTCGGAAAATAACTCGCGCCGCCGAAGCCACAGAACAAAACGTCGATGCGTGGCCACCGCCGTCCTATCTCTTCGATAAAAAAATCGATAGTCGTTTCGGCCTCGGAATGCAGCGCGTCGTTCACATTAACCAGAACCTCTTGACCGCTTTCGATCACCATGATGTTGTCGTGACCGTTCGCGACGTAGGTGATCGAAGTGTCTTTCGCTAGAGAATACTTTCGCCAACTTGCCGCTTCAGTAACATTTGAGAAGCCAAGACTCTGAATGAATTCCTTCGCACCGCCGAACCATGCATACGGATAGAACACGCGCGCGGTTTTGTTCACGAGGCCACGCAACGTCTTCGGGTGAAAATGATCTTCGTGCCCGTGAGAGATCGCGATCACGTCCGCGCTCTCGACAGCCTCGGCGTTTACGGGTTTCGGAAAGACGTACCATTGCTGGCTGTAAGCCGGGCCCGCGAACCAGGGATCAGTCGCGATGCGCACATCGCCGGTATCAACCAACAAGCACGCGTGCGATATGTATTCGATTTTCACAGTAACTCTGAAGACTTCAGATTTATGCCGCGCAGCTTGGCAATCAGTTCGCTCGCCGAATTCTCGCTTGCTCCGTCGCTCAGGGGAATGATCGCCCAACGTTTAAGCAGCGGCACCGCACCTTGTTGCGACCAACGCGCTACTACGGCTTCTTTCTTAGCGCCGTAATCAGTCGAAACAAATCCGGGCTCTAATTCGGGACCACCTCCGTCAGTCAGCGGCGCGACGAACAACCGCGTGCCGTTCATCTTATCGCGAGCCGCGACGATCCCGTCGGGCCGCGCTTCGGTCTCCAGACCCGGCGCGAAATGAAAACGAAAAACAAATTCATGAGTTCCTTCCCTGATGAGTTCATCTTCAATCAGCCAAAACCGCGCGCGCTTGTCGAAGCGAACCGAACGGCGATGTGTTACTGGCGGCGTAAAGCGGCGATAGCCGTCATGTTCGGCAATAACTAGATCGAACGCGTCATTGGTTTCCCATGCGAGTGTCCGCGGCTGGGCTTCGTTCCCAATGATGAACGGAATCTGTTCGTCGATCGTGTTCTGTTCCTGATTATCAACTTGCACAGTCGAGTGATACGCGGTTGAGCGAAAGAGATGCCGTTCGCGCAAGTTAGCCGTGTAGAGATATGTTCCCGGATCGACAATGAAGGGAACGCCCCCCGCAAACACTTCGATGCTCAGCGCATCGTTGTGGCCATGCGAGCCGCGCCCCTTCACGCCGCTATCGCTCGCGTTGAAGTGCAAGTACAGGTCTTGGTGCCGAAGAATGTAAACGCCCGCGTCCGGAAAGTTTCGCGACTCGGGCATTGACGCATCCGGCAGAGATTTGTAGTCAGCTACACCTTCCTCGCCGAGAATCCACAGAAGCTCTTCCGGAATCTCTGACGTCGGAAGTTCGAAGCGAGGCTCACGAAAAATTGCCGCGCCCAGCGCGAGCACATATCCGTGATCGTCGCCCGTGCGCCGCACAATCGGCAACGCCTGGCCACTGTCTGAATCGCCGATCACCGGCGCGCGCCCGTCCGGCCGGAGGTACGCCGCCATGTAATCAATCATCGCGCGCAGCTTCGCCCAGTACTGCTCTCCGATTTCCACGCCGTTCAAATGACACAGCACGAACGAATAAAGATAAAGCTCGACCTTCAAGCGATGGTAGCCCGTCGAAGCTTCGTAATCCGCGCCGTCAGGCAAAGTCTGCTTGTCCATTTCGGAAAGCATTTCGCGCAAACCAAATTCGCGCCACTCTTCCGCCGCGTTCAATTCCGGCAGCATCAACCCGAGCCAAAGCAGCCCGGTGATGTCGGCCAAGTAGTGATTGCTGGTTGCGATGTTGGAAAATTCCAGATTGCGCTTGATGTGTGCGCCATGCTGATCGAAGATCTTGAGCAGCTCTTTCAGCGCAAGGTCATCCATCTGCGGCGCCCGCAGGAACAAGGCAAAAGCCGCCAGCAGGTTCATTGAGCGCAGCGCGACTTCCATCGCGCAATTCCAATTGACGCCACGACCGATCGGATTCTGCCGTCGCCAACTTGCGAGCTGCTCAAAAAATGCCTGGCTGAATTTTGGATCGTTGCTAATCGCATAGGCGCGACCGAGCGTGATGAAGTGCGAGAGTCGATTCAACTCCCACAGCACTCTCGCGTCCGAACCATCGCCACGAAACAAATTAATGTCCGCATGAAAGTCGAGCGGCCAATGAAAACCTGACAGGGGATCCTTATGCCAATCGATCTCGTCCGCGCCAAAACACTTCTCGCCAAACCCGAGCAGCGGCCAACAATGACTGGTCCCGATCTTCTCTGCCTGCTCCAACAATCGCGCCGTTTCGTTCGGATAAAGTCGCTGTTGGGCAGCCGCTGCCTTCTTCGCATCTTGCAACCCCGGAAAGAATTTTGGCTTCACGCGCGCGCGAAAATGGGCGAGCAAATCCGACGCTCTGATGCGCGCGAACTCTTCCCGCAGATGTGCCGGCTGCTGTTCGAGCTGCGCGAGAGAAGCCCGTTCGCGGCGGCGCAGGTTGAACTCGTTGACGCGACGGGTCGCTTCGAGGGCCGCCGTGCGTGCTGTGATTTCGCCGCGCAGCATTCGTTTTGCTGTTAAGAGAATCTTCAAGCGAGGAAAGGTTAAAGGGGAATCTATGAAAGGGCAAAGATCAAGCGTTTGGCTGTATGTCCAGCAGCGCATCCAGAATTCGATCGGCCGCCTTGCCATCCCAAAGCGGCGGGATTTTCATTGCGCTCTTGTCGGGCGGATGATCGAGAGCTGCGTTGGCGGCCTCAACTATTTTTGACGCTTCCGTTCCGGCGATCTTGTTCGTGCCCATCTCGACGGTAATCGGCCGCTCCGTGTTTTCACGCAAAGTGATGCACGGAATGCCGAGCACCGTCGTCTCTTCCTGAATGCCGCCAGAGTCGGTCAGCACCAGTCGCGCGCCGCTGAGCAGTTGCAGAAAATCCAGGTAACCAGCCGGGTCGATCACCAGCAGGCCTTTCATCTTCTCAACGCGTTCGGTCAGCCCTAACTCATCAATCATTTTGCGAGTGCGGGGATGTGCCGGAAAAACAATCGGCAGACGTTGCGCGATTTGCTCAAGCGCGTCGAGTATTCGAGCGAAGGCGCCCTGGTCATCAACATTCGAAGGACGATGGAGCGTCAGCACTGCGTAGTCTTTGTTTGCCAGGTCGAGGTCCGCCCGCGCAGTCGATTTTTTGGCGCGCTCGAGATTCGCGATCAGCGAATCGATCATGACATTGCCCACGAAGCTGATGCGCTGCGGGGGAATTCCTTCAGCGCGCAAATTTTCATCCGCATCAACCGAAGGCGTCAGCAATAGATCGGCGATTTGATCGGTGAGGATGCGATTAATCTCTTCGGGCATCGTGCGATCGCGACTGCGCAACCCCGCTTCGACATGCGCGACTTTCACGTTGAGCTTGGCGCAGACCAACGCACACGCAATCGTCGAATTAACGTCGCCGACAACGACGACCCAATCGGGCTTTTCGTTGATGACATAAGGCTCGAAGGCTTTGATTACTTCCGCGGTCTGCACCGCGTGACTGGCCGAGCCTACGCCGAGATGGACATCAGGCTCGGGCATTTCGAGATCGCGAAAAAATGCGTCCGACATCGCTGCGTCGTAATGCTGTCCGGTGTGAATCAGGATCAGATGAAACTCATGTGACCGGCGCTTCATGGCGGCCACGAGGGGCGCCACTTTCATGAAGTTGGGACGCGCGCCGGCGACGATGATGACTTTGAGCATTGATGAGTGGCGCAAGCTGGTAACTTGCGCCCGCAAGATAACATTTTGCGCTACAGCGAGCGCTACACCTCGGCCGGCATCCCTGTCCGCAAACTTTCGAGTATTCGAAACGTCGCCCTCGTGGTCGTGGCGAGATCCTCCAGCGAGATTGGCGCCGGGTTTCCATCGCGCACAACTGCGCACGCAACGTTGACTTCGTTCTTCTGGCCTTTGTCCTTATCGCGCAGCTTCGTTTTCTTTTCGCGCGCGCCATCGTACGCGATTGCCATTTCAAAATCTTCGATTACGAATGATTTGCCGCCGCCGAAAATTTCGATCCGCTCTTTTGGCATTGCGCTCGCGCCTTCGGCAAGATAAGCAATCGATCCATTGGATCCGTTCGCGAGGCGCAGCGTGATAAAGACTGAGTCTTCGTTCATCGCGCCCGCATCGCGACTGCTAATCGATTCAGCGTAAACACGCGTTGTTAACGAGCCCGTCAAAAAGTGCATGAGATCGATAAAGTGGCAGACCTCGCCAATGATGCGGCCGCCTTCACCTTCGTCGTTAATCCAGTAGCCACGCGGAATCCGCCCGGCATTGATTCGGTAGTTGATCGAAAGCGGCGCTTCAGAGTTCCCGAAAAATTCCTTGGCTCCGTTTGCCAGCGGCGAAAAGCGCCGATTGAATCCAACCATCAACTGACCTGACGAACTAGCGGCCGCGTCCAGCACCTGATTCAACTGCTCGTCATTTACCGCGAGAGGTTTTTCTACAAACGTGTGCCGGCCGCGCTGCAACGCGCGCGTGGCTAATTCAGCATGACTCGAGTGGCGCGTCGCAATCACCACCAGGTTTGTTTCCGCCTCATCGATGACTTCGTCGCCGCTGGAGACGCATGACTGGAAGCCAAACTTGGCGCCGACTTCGCGGGCACTGACACCTGACGCACTTGCGATCGATCGAAATTGAACACCTGCCGATTTGAATAGCGGCAGCAACATTCCCTTCGCATATCCGCCGGCGCCGATGAAACCTGCGCGAACCACGGATGCCGGCGAAGACTTCTTTGCGTCGAATGCGACTTGGCGTTGTATCTCGCGCTCTGTGTCGTACTTCAAAACGACTCCGAGATACGGCTCTTTCACTTCGCCAGTGATCAATTTGTAAGCGTGATCGGTTTCACTCAAATCAAATCGATGCGTGATCAGCGGTTTGACGTCGATGCGACCGTCGGCAATCAAATCCAGAAACGCTTCGATGTTGCGGGCTTCGGTCCAACGCACATAACCGAAGGGGTAATCGTGTCCGCGCTCTTCGTATTCAGGATCGTAACGACCTGGCCCGTAAGACATCGAAATGCGAAACGTCAACTCGCGATCGTAGAAAGGCTTGCGCGGAATATTCAGGCCAACCGCACCGACCACGACGACGCGTCCTTTCGGACGAGAAATCTCGCCGGCCAGCTCGACCGGCTGACTCGATTGCGTTGACGCGGTGATGAGGACCGCATCCGCACCACGGCCGCGCGACCAATCAAGGACCTTCTGCTTCGCTTCTTCGGGAGCACATCCAGTGTCCGCGCCATGTTTTTTTGCCAACTCGATTTTGGATGAATCGATTTCGACGCCGAAGACGCGACAGCCGTTCGCTTTCAGGAGCTGCACCGCCAGCTGCCCAATCAGTCCGAGCCTGATCACCACGACCGACTCGCCCAGCGTCGGCTCAGCCAGACGAACGCCTTGCAACGCAATTGCGCCGAGAGTTCCGAAGGCCGCCGAATCGAAATCAACATCTGCCGGCAACCGCACGCAAAGGTTCTTCGGGACTGCGAGAACTTCAGCATGCGAAGCGTAGCCGACTCCCGCACACGCGACGCGATCGCCCACCCGAAGTTCCGTCACGCCTTCGCCAACTTCGATCACGGTTCCAGCCGCGCTGTAACCGAGCGCGTTCATCGATCCAAGCTTCGAAAGGACCGCATCGACCGTGTTCAAAAAGCCCTCAGTTTTGGCTTTCTCCAGCACTTTCTTCACCAGCGCCGGCTGTTCGACAGCGCGACTGATCAGGCTTTTCTGGCCTGCTTCGACAGTCAGGCGCTCAGTGCCCGCGCTGATCAGCGATGCCGCGGTGCGCACCAGAACGAATCCGCGCCGCACTGCCGGCACCGGCACCTCGTTCACTGAAACTTCACCGGTCTTAAGATTTTGCAGAATCTGCTTCACGATTCTCTTCGATAAGGATCAAAGCCAAACGGCTCAGACTATCCTCGATCTCTGTTGGCTGAGTCAATCAACCATGTTCCTGTAACTTTCTGAAGCAATTGCGGAAATTCCCGCTCAAGGGTTAGAAGAGCATCGCCATTTTATGCCGAGATTAGATTGACAATTGCGTGTCTCTTTTGTTAGTTATGCTTCGCTACAGCAAGACAATATCGGCAAAAGCGGCAGGATCAAGTGCAGTCGATCTTCTCGCGCGTGGCTTCCGTGAGCACGCATAGTTCTTCAAGCAGGCCTCATCGTTTTTAGGAACTCGCAGTCAGAATTTAGACCTTAGGAGACCAAAACATGTCGCAAAATTGGACCCCGCCCGCAGGATCCGGCGGTTCGGCAACTGTACCAAACTATCTCGTGCCGGCAATCATCTCGATTTTCTGTTGCTGGCCGCTGGCAATTCCCGCGATTATTTTCGCCACCCAAGTTAACGGCAAAGTGGCCGCAGGCGATATCGCGGGCGCGCAAGACGCCTCAAAGAAGGCGAAGATGTTCAGCTTTATCGCGATCGGCATCGGCGTGGTCATCATTTTGATTTACGTGATCATGCTGATCCTCGGCGTCGGCCTGAGTGCGGGTGGTGGCCGGTAGTTAACGCAAAACAAGTGTTGGCGGACTGGCGGTAGACTTCCAGAAGCAGATCGCTTCTGAAGCGCTGGAGTTGACGGCGCGTGTCTTCCGTCGTCCGCCAATTTGATTTTTTGAGTCAAGAAAATCGTGACCGTCTTTTGCACAAAGTGTGGCGCGCAAAACGATGACTCGTCGCGCACCTGTCTTCACTGCCAGGCCGAACTGCCCGTGATTAGCGGCAAGCAGACCACCGCCTACCAGGCGGAGTACCAACCGCCATTCGAATCGGCTTATCAGCCCATTCAACCGCCCGCGCATTACGCTCAGCCGCAGATCGACGACTGGCACAAAGCCGGCGCTGATAAGAAAATTATCGCGGGCATTCTCGGCATCGTAGTGGGCGCGTTCGGCATCCACAAATTCGTTCTTGGTTATCAGAAGGAAGGACTGATCATGCTGCTAGTGTCGATCCTGAGCTGCGGCACCGTGGCCGGCGTGATGCACGTGATCGGCATCGTCGAAGGCATCATGTACCTGACGAAGAGCGACGAGGAATTTGTGCGGACGTATATCTACGGACGCAAGGGTTGGTTCTGATGTCTGGCTTCTATTTCGTCGAAACCGTCACTAATCGCGGCCGGCAATTAAAACTGGCCGCGATGATGTGGTTCGGGCTGGCGGCCGGCGCAGCCTTTCTTTTCTTTTTCAATCCGGCGCTGCCTTCGCATCAGTTTTTCCCGAAGTGTCCGTTTCGTTTGCTGACAGGTTGGCAGTGTCCGGGGTGCGGCTCGACACGCGCGTTCTATCAGTTGCTGCACCTGCATCCGATCGCGGCTTTCAAATTCAATCCGTTGATTGTCCTGACGCTGCCATTCATCGTTTACGGCTTCCTCGGATTTACGAAGAGCGCGATCACCGGCAAGCCCTATCGGCGCCTGTTCATTCCACCGGCTTACATGTGGGCCTGGCTCGTGCTGCTGCTTTTCTTCTGGGTCTTCCGCAACACGCCCTGGTATCCGTTCGTTTCGTAGTAACGCAAATTGTTAATTTGCGCTCATTGCTTTCGATCATTCGATTGAATCGAAACGAACTCTGAAGTCCATTTCGATTTGTCCTTCACACGCCGATGCAGAAGCGAGATCGCGATCCCGACCACGATCGCCAGAATCAACCCGCCAAACAGCAGCTTTCCTAAATCATTAAAGCCGCATTCTTCGCAATCTGAAACCAGAAGCGCGGCGTAAACGACATTCTGAAGAGTTGAAGGTTCAAGCACGCCCACCGGCGCTGCCATAATTAGAGCCACGAATTCAATCATCGCAAACCTCTTTCAGGTGCCGTTGGGTACTGGGATAGACACCGCGCGATCTGGTTGTTCCACCTCGATACTCGTGAGCCGCCGAAAGTAATCGTCGTCCATTTACGATTCGCGATTTACGATTTACGATTCACTCATGAACTCAGATCCGGCAATTCGCGTGGTGATGCTGCCGCGCGACACAAACTCGCAAGGTACGATCTTCGGCGGCGTCATTCTCAGTTACATCGACATGGCCGGGGCGATCGAAGCACATCGGCACACCGGAATGGATCGCTTCGTCACGGTCGCAATGCGCGAAGTCATTTTTCACGCGCCTGTGTTCGTCGGCGATTTGGTCAGCTTTTATTCAGAAACCGTGAAGGTGGGAAATACCTCGATCACCACGCGCGTGATGGTGGAAGCTGAGCGATACGGTCAGCCCGGCGAAAAGGCCCGCGTTACGGAAGCCGAAGTGGTTTATGTCGCGGTGGATGTGCACGGCACCAAGAGAAAGATAACCACTGCAAAAACCTAGGCTATCGCTGGTTCGGGAGCGCTACACCGCGGCTGATCAGCTCTGTTCGTAATTGCGCTGCGTCTTCGAACAGGATGGTATTGATTCCCAGCTCGCGCGGGCATTCGAGATTCACTTCCCGATCATCAATGAAGAGACATTCTTCCGGCGTGCGCTGCGTAACTTGCAGAACCAGGCGATAGATCGCCTCGTCAGGTTTGCGCAAGCCGAGAAAGCATGAGCTGAAGAAAACTGGAAAATAGCTTCGCAAGCCAAACTTCTCGATGCGAAAAACGTTCAACTCAAAAATTTCATTGTTGAGCGTCCCCATGAAATAGCGGCCTGATTGCGCCACTTCGGCCGCGAGCTTCAGCGAATCCGCCTTCGCTTGGGATTGAGCGAAGATAAACGCGCGAAATTCGTCGCGTGTGAAGGAACGCGGGCGATAGAAAATCGCGCGATCAAGATAGCGCTCGAGCGTCAGGCCGTTGACTTCGATCGCGTGTGCGACTTTCTCGTGACGGTCGGTGTATTCGTCCCAATCGAGGCCGAACTTTTCAGCCGCCGCGCGCCGCGAAGCGTGTCCCCAGCCGTCCGACAGCAGCACGCCGCCGATATCGAAGAAAATCGTAGTGATCATTACCAGCGATGATAGGCGGGATGCCCTGGCTTCACCGCCACAAAAGTTCCGCGACAGGTGGCCGTCACTTTGTCATGAGCGATCGACTCGCCTTCGACGATCGCGCGATCGTCTTTTGATTCGACGACCCACGCGCGCAACTCGATTGGTTTGTCGGTCGGCGTGGGACGCTTCAGAGTAATTGTGTAATCAGCCGTGACGGTACACGGCGGATGATCAAGTCCGGCTTGCTTCATCAAGTGATACGCCGCCGTCCAATTACAATGACAATCAAGCAAAGTGCCGATGATCCCGCCGCTCAACATTCCCGGAAACGCTTCCTGATAAGTTTCAGGATTGAAAGTCGCGACGACCTCATCGCCCTGCGGAAAACTGCGGATGTGCAAACCTTTCTCATTGGCGGGCCCGCAACCGAAGCAGGCCATGTCCGGCGCGTAAGTTTCCTGGAGACTTTTTTCGTTTGAACTCATCTTTGCTTCCTTGCACGCTCTTCGCGCAACTGCTCACGCAACCTAAATCGCTGCACCTTGCCGGTCGCAGTGTAAGGCAACTCGTCAACAAAAATGTAGCGGCGCGGTTGCTTAAATCGCGGCAGCGCCGATTCACAGTGTGCGCGCAAAGCGTCCTCTATGATTTGCAAATTTGGATGGTCACTCACGACGAACGCACATACGCACGAAAGTCCATCCTTATCAAAACCCTCCACCACCGCCGCGGCGCGCACCGCATCGTGGCGCACGAGCACTCCTTCCACTTCCACTGGCGAAACCCATTGACCCGTCGGCTTGAAGCAATCATCACTACGGCCCATGTGCCACCAGAATCCTTCAGGGTCGCAGCGATAGAGATCTCCGGTGCGCGTCCAGCCGTCAACGAACGTTTCCGCCGAAGTCTCCGGCCGTCGCCAGTAACGTGAAGCAGCGCTGCCTCCGCGAATCCACAGGTTGCCTACTTCTCCCACTTTCGTCGGCACGCCTTCATGATCGACTAACCGCGCTTCATAACCGCTGAGAAGTTTTCCGCTGCTGCCATAACGCACGTCGCCTTCATGATTCGACATGAACATGTGCAGCATCTCGGTCGAGCCAA
>JAJPKD010000065.1 GCA_021323895.1 Acidobacteriota bacterium
ACCTGACGCGTTGTCGATTCACAGAGGCAAACCTAAGTCACGCAAATTTCAGTCATGCATACTTAGAAGATGCCGACTTCAATCGGGCTAATCTCGTCAGTTCTGAGTTCACGAATACCATGTTAGATAACGCCCGGTTTTGCGGGGCGATCCTCGATGAGGTGAGCCTTAGTGGGCCTCCATTGGTGGCACAACCTTCGGCGACGTTGACTTGCGGGGAGTCGTAGGTCTACGGCAATTACGCCATTTCGGTCCGTCCACCATTGGGATTGATACGTTGCTCAGATCAAATGGCGAAATCCCTGATGAATTCTTCGCGATGCCGGTGTGCCTGAGGATTTCGTCACATTCGTGCCTTCGCTCGTCGGACGTGCGATCGAGTTTTATTCATCTTTCGTTAGCTTCAGTTCTTTCGATGAGATATTCGCTCGGCGTCTTCATTCTCGAATGCGCAGTGAGAATCTCCGTGTTTGGTTTGCGCCGCAGGATATGAAAGCTGGTCGCAAACTGCATGAAGAAATCTTCCGTGCGATTCAGATTCACGACAAACTGCTACTCGTTCTTTCCGAACACAGCATGAAGAGCGAATGGGTAATGACAGAGATTCGACGTGCGAAGAAGGTCGAGCGTGAAGAGAATCGCCGCAAGCTGTTTCCTATCCGACTCGTTGACATTGAAACACTCCGGAATTGGGAATGCTTCGATGCCGATAGCGGTAAAGACCTGGCTGCTGAGGTGCGCGAATATTACATTCCTGACTTCTCTAACTGGAAGGACCACGATTCGTTTGAATCAGAATTTGCCAAATTGTTGCGCGATTTGAAGGCGACGGAAAAATAGAATTCAGAGATACCTCCTCACAACATGCATGAAGACTTTGAAGTTATTGGCAAGATTGAATCGATAGAAAGAATTGCTGCCGGTCCGAGCATTCGTGAGCTTCACCGGCTGCGCAAGGCATTCGGCCATGGGCGTTGGCGCAAACTGAAAGGCATTGCGACAGTGCGATTGCAAGATGGTACAATTTGCCGTGCAGAAGTTCACTGGTACGAAGCGCACGGCATTGGTCGGAAGAAGCTGAAGATCAAAAGCTATCTGGACTAGGAACGATGAAGGTCGAGGAAATTCAGTCTTACGTTCTCTGCATTAATAACGGGGGTTATCCCGAATCTCTGGAAGTCCGCAAAATATATCCAGTTCTGCCGGATGAGAAAGCCAGCGCGCGTGATTACATCCGAGTGATAGATGAGACCGGTGAAGACTATCTCTATCCTAGTAAGTATTTTGTCCCGCTCAGTCTCTCGGCCGATGTGATCGGAGCACTTACTGCGCAAAGCACAACTACCAGTCGCTAAGGTTCAGCTCCGACCTTTGCCGCCGTAAATTGCTGATTTTCAAGGCATAAGCAGCCCTACGCGAAAACGCCTCGAATCTTTGCGCGATCTTCACAAAATTATTCTTGCGCACCTCGATCTTGGGTTGGTATAAATGATTTTCGAGGTCGCCTCGGCCTTTCTTGCACTTCACACCTGCTCTCCCCGAGCTAATCAACATGAAACATCGCCGAACCCGATTGTTATTCCTGCTACTCGTTTGCGTAATCCTGCTGAAGGTAAACGTTGAATTGAATCCAGCGGCAGCGCACGAATCATCCCATCAACCGATCCACACGTTGACCGGCGACATCCGCTTTCATAAGCAATTCCATTCACGATTCTTGCCGACGGATCGCGACCTAATCGTTTATCTGCCGCCGGACTATGAAAGAGATCACACGAAGAGATACCCAGTGCTGTACATGCAGGACGGCCAGAATATCTTTGATGTGGCGACGTGCTTCTGGCCGGGATTTGAACGCCACTTTGATGAGCGCGCTGAATACCTGATCGCGAAAAAAGAAATCCAGCCGCTGATCATCGTCGGCATTTACAGCACTGAGTTGGAGCGCATTAACGAATACACGCCAACGCCGGCGGTCTATAACTATCGCGGCGGCGATGCGAATCTCTATGCGCGCATGTTGGTCGAAGAGATCAAGCCTTTCATCGATTGCGAGTACCGCACGCTGCCGTCGCGGGAGAACACAGGCCTCGGTGGCGCATGGCTGGGTGGATTGGTAAGCATGTACATCGGATTAAAGTACCCGGAGACTTTCGGCAAACTCGCTGTGTCTTCTCCGGCAGCGTATTGGGACGATGAAATGATCGTTCAAGATGTGAAGAGAACGGCGCTGAGAAAATTGCCGAAGGTGTTTCTGTCGGTTGGGCGTGGTGAGCCAAACTTGTTCGTAAGTTCGACGCGCGACCTGCACCAGGCGCTCGAATCAAATGGTTGGAGAAACGGCGCGAATCTCGCTTATTTCGAGCCGCCCGTCTCTGAGCATCGCCCGGGAGCGTGGACGTCCGGTGTCGATTTGCTGCTTGAGTTTCTGTTCCCTGGACGCAAGCCGATGGGTCGTCGCTAACTATCAATTCTTCGCATCGAGAAATTCGCGAATCTTTTGTTGCTCTTTTTCGTCTTTGATACGGGTGAAGAGTTTGGTGCCGAGCTTCGTGATCGTTTCCGCCTTGTCGAACGGCAGCTTGTCATAAACCTTCCCACCTTGGAAGTGACAAGGCTGGCAGCGAGCCTGAAAGATCGGCTTGATGTCGGTATCAAAGTTTGGTCTTGCCGCAGACGAAGAATTGGAAATCGACAATTCAGACTTGGCTGAAGTCGGAGAGGATTTCGCGAGCAGGAAAGCTTCTACGCCGATCGCCCCGACCAGCAATCCGATCGCGAGAATCGATTTCATGGCCGTCATGCTACACCCGATTCGAGCCGTTGCTCTGTTAATTATTGTAAATTCTGGTTCGGTTGGTTGCTAAGGCTCGGTCCAAAATCTTCGACGTTCGATCTCCCACTTGGGCACGATTACCCACGCATTCGCAGGGCGTGAAGTCGGAGGGCAACTCGCCGCCTTTCGTTCATTAACCACGACAAAACCTTGGGGAACAGGGAAGCCTTTGCAGGCTACATCCTCAGCCGCAGGGCGCTTGATCAGCCAGGCACTTGCCGAGTGTTGCGGATCGGAGCTGGCAGAGCAAACGCGCGAGTTTGTCTCGCCGACGACTGCATAGTCTCTTGGGAATGCAGCGATATCGACCTGAGATCCGTTACGCCACAGAAAGCCCTTGCAGATGATTTCGGTCGAATCAGGTTTGCGAATTAACCACGCGTTAGTGTTATCGCGCGGACGAGTGCTGGTCGGACACTTCGAATCATATCCTTCCTGAACAATCACAAAATCGGGCGGTGGAAACGGAGCTTTGCAAATCCATCGGGCGTCGAGAGGTTGCTTCGATTCGGTGATCCCGCGAAACGGCGAACGCGACTCGATCGCCGAGAGCGGCGCTGCCTCGATCTTGTTTACCAACAAGTTTCGCGCTGCGTCACGGCCGAAAGAGTAGCTATTGCGAGCGCGAACCGTGAGCCACGGCGCGTTCACGCGAATCTCGAGCCGGCGCACTTCGCCCGGCTTGCCCGCAGTGCGCGGATAAAAACCGATTGTGTATTCGTTGTGCAGTTCATCGGTGATTTGCGCTACCGCCATATCCAGATCGCTCACGCTCGCGGCCGGAAACAAAGTCGTGCCGGTCAGATCTGCAACTTGATGAAGATAAGCGTCGGCTTTTTGGTAATCGGCGCGGCTGTATCCGGAACCTTCAAACGGCGCACGGCGAATTCGCGCGGTTTGTTTGTAGATCGCTTCAGACGTGCTGAATTGAACGGCGTAGATGAGAACGCCCGATCGCAGAATGTGATTCAGATTGCTTTCATAGCTGGCGTTGCGACTGTCGTTATCGACACCATCAGTCAAAAGCACGACGGCGCGGCGTCGGTCAGCATTGGTTAAGACGCGATTGATTGCCACCTCGACCGCGTCGTATAGCCTGGTCGCGCCCGCGGTTTTTAGGTTGTCAATCGATCGAAGAAGCGCCCGGCGATCGCTCGTCGGCACTGCCACCTCATCCATCTTGCCGTCCGTTGTAATCACAATTGCTCGATCATTCGGACGCAATGAATCGATAAAAGCCGCGGCGGCTTGCTTGATGTAACGCAGCTCGATTTCGGTGGACCGGCTGTTATCGATGATCAGCGCCACGTCGAACGGACGATCGACAGATGCAAACGAAGCGATTGGCTGAGCGATGCCGTTTTCGAAAATTTGAAAATCCTCGCGTCGCAGGTTCGGAATGAATTTCCGATCGCGACCAATTACCAATGCATTCGTCGTCACCAGATTTGTCGTGACGCGGATGACATCGTTCTCATCGATCTCGTCTTTGGAAGTTTGAATCGCATCGCGCTCGAGAGGCGGCGGCGTTGGCGTTGGGCGCGGAGGTGAATTCGTTTGGGCTTGCGCAAAATCAAGCGCAAAACACAAAATGACGCCGACGATAGCAGTAGCTTGAAATATGCTGCGCATAACACACCTGGTCGGGCTCTTTAGTTTTAGCGGGTTGAAGGGTGGCCTATCGTAACACAGCCGTGCAGTTTCAATGGAGTGGCGTCCCGTACGGGAGTCGAACCCGTGTCGCCGCCGTGAAAGGGCGGTGTCCTAGGCCACTAGACGAACGGGACGCACAGTGGAAATCGCTGCGGGTTAGCGAAACAGTTAAATTAGCCGAGCGGAAAAGCACTGTCAAACCGCGAGCAGGAAATAAGATCACCCTGCGACTGACAAGACATCCAGCAACCTGCGCAGACGATCCCCGTCATCCTTCGCGAACATGAATCGCACGGCGAATCCGATTTCGCTTACGGCGTAAGCTATCTGTCCCCAAAGAGCTACAATTTCGTCTTCAAAGTATAAATGCATTTGCACCAATTCGCCGGAATGCACAGCACCACCGCTCAGAATGAAGCAACCAGTAGCGCTGAGATCGGAAACCGAGCCGCGACCCTGATCCTTCAGAGTTTCCCAGCGCACGTTAATGTTCGCGCGCAAGCGTTGCGCGCTTCTTCGTTCTTCCATCGTGCAATCAGACCGGCGAACAACACGCTACCGCGAGTGTCGGCGATGTTCTATAATTACGTGCCTTTGTTCAGTCGAAAATTCCGAAGCCGCATACTTTAACACAGGGAGTTGACCCAATGATGATTCGTTACCTGACCCGTTTCGCGCTGATGGCAGCGCTCTCGTTAACCGCCGGGACCGCGATGGCCCAACACGACATGGGCGGAGGCGCCGCAGGCGGGGGCGCTGCGGCTGGTAGTGGCGGCACTGATTCAGGGCGCAGCACCACGACACGCCGCACAATTCGCCGGCCAACTACGACGCGACGGCCGACGGCTCCGGCGCGACGCGGGGTCACGGCTGAGCAGTACAACGCCCAGGGCGATGAATTATTCAAAGCGGAAAATTACGACGATGCGCTTGACGCTTATACGAAGGCGGTCGCGCTCAAGCCGATTGCGAGTGCCTACTATCACATCGGCTGGATTTACAACGATCGCGAAGATTACGATCAAGCGTTGCCCGCATTGCAGCAAGCCACGCGGCTGAACCCCAGTGAAGCGGTTTACCTAAACGAACTCGGCTACTCGTATCGAAATCTCAAGCAATACAACGAGGCAATGACCGCGTACCGGCGCGCGATCGATGTGCGTTCGGATTACGCCACGCCGTATTACGAGATTGGCTGGATCTACAACGATCAGGGTCAGTACGCTCAGGCGATCGAACCGCTGCGGCGAGCGGCATCGTTGAAAGAAAATTACAGCGAGGCTTACGGGGAGTTAGGTTACGCCTACAACAAGCTGAATCGATCCCAGGAAGCGATCACGGCGTATCAAACCGCGGTGCGCATGAAGCCGGATTACGGCACGGCCTACATCGGGCTCGGAGACGTCTATTACTACCAAACGAAACAGTATCCGCAGGCGCTGGAGGCATATCGTCAGCGCATTCAGTACAAGGATGACAACGCGACCGTTTTCTACAACATTTCTTGGCTGGGGAACGAGCTGAATCATTTCAGCGAAGCGGCCACTGCCGCGCGCCGCGCCATCGCTTTGAAAGCAAATTATCCGGAAGCGTACGCCGAACTCGGTTATGCGAATCGCAAGTTGAATTCGCCGAACGATGCGATCACTGCTTATCAGACGGCGATTCGTCTGAAGCCCGGTTATGGCATTGCTTACACCGGCCTCGGCGATGTTTATTTCGTTGATTTGAAGCAGTATCAGCAATCGGTCGCGCCGTACGAGCAGGCGATTCAGATTTCTCCGAACAATGCGCGCGTTCGCTACAACCTGGGCTGGTGTTACAACGATCAGTCGCGCTTTGCCGACGCCGTCGCTCAACTGAGCGAAGCGGTGCGACTGAAACCTGAATACGTCGAAGCGCACACTGAACTCGGGTTTTCACTTTTCAAACTACATCGTCTGCCGGCGGCGACCGAGGAGTTGCGCACAGCCATTCGCTTGAAAAACGATCACGCGACGGCGCATCTCTATCTAGGCTTCGTTTACATCGAGCAGAAGAATAAACAGGGTGCGCAGGCTGAGTACGCAATTCTGCGGCGTCTCGATCCCGCGAAGGCTCAACAACTGTTCGATGCCGCGCCGCCCAGCATGCGGAACTGAGAAAGCAGAGGGGGGTTGGGTCTAGGGTTGAGGGTGTAGGCAACAAAGCCGCCCGAGAAGCTTGCCGGAATTTAGGACATCAACGCAAATTCCCATTCCAATTTTGCTCTTAGCTCAATGGCCTAACACCTGCACTCTAAGCCCTACACCCTAACCAATGCCTACGGCTATCGTTCATCATCCCGTTTTCGAAAAGCATGACACTGGGCGCATCATCCCGAGCGGCCCGAACGTTATCGCGTAGTCATCGATGCGCTGCGCAGCGACGAAGAGGTGTGGAAGAACGTTGTGGAGATCGACGCCGACGAAGCACGCCGCAGCGACATTCAGGCCTGTCACACGCCGCAACATTTCAAGCGCGTCGAAGAAGCAGTGCGCGAAGGCCGCGGCTATCTCGATGCGGACACGATGGTTTCTGGAGCTTCGTTTGAAGCGGCGCTGCGTGGGGCGGGCGCGGCGTGTCGAGGGATCGACGCGGTAATCCGGGGCACCGCGAAAAATGCTTTTGTGCCGGTGCGTCCGCCGGGTCATCACGCGACCCCGGATCGCGCAATGGGTTTTTGTCTTTTCAACAATGTCGGCGTCGCCGCGCGTTACGCGCAAAAGCAATACAAGGAAATCGATCGCGTCGCGATTCTCGATTGGGATGTTCATCACGGCAACGGCACACAGGGAATCTTTTATGACGATGCGTCAGTATTCTATTTTTCGATGCATCAGTACCCGTGGTACCCAGGCACAGGTTCGCGAGGCGAGACCGGCCAAGGAAAAGGTCGCGGCTACACTTTGAATGTGCCGCTGCGCGCGTTGACGCCGACCAACGATCAGCGTCGCGCCTTTGAATCGGCCATCGAAGATATTGCTTCGAAGTTCACTCCTGATTTCATCATCATCTCGGCCGGGTTTGACGCGCATCGAGGCGATCCGCTCGGCCAGTTGCTCTTAACCGACGAAGATTTTGTGCAGATGACTCGCGTCGTAAAGCAATGGGCTGACGAGACATGTCGTGGCCGAGTTATTTCTTGCATGGAAGGCGGCTACAATCTCGAGACGCTGGGCGAAACGGTGAGAGCGCATGTGCGCGATTTGCAAGCGTGACGTAGGCTTCCCGCAACTTAATCAAATTTCATTCAAATTCCTGTACACGCTTCATCTGCTGCGGTAAACTGCCACGCCAGCAAGCGAACAACCCTCAGAATTGGTTTTACCTCGGGAGACAGTTATGCCAGATCTGGAAATTACTTGTGCCGAGTGCGGAGCAACCTTCCCATTTACCGAACGAGAACAGGACTACTATCGCGAACGTGGATTGAGTCATCCCAAACGCTGCAAACCTTGTCGCGACGCGCGACGCGCGAACTTTGGTTCATCAAAGCCAGGAGGTGGTGGAGGCGAACGCGAACGTTTCGAGATAGTTTGCGATCAGTGCGGAAAACCCGATTCGGTGCCTTTCAAGCCGCAGGCAGGTCGCCCGGTACTCTGCGGAAATTGCTTCAGCGCGCAGCGAGCCCAGAATCGCGGCGCCTAGTAGTGCAACTTGTTGATTTTGCGGGTCGCGTTAAAAACGGAAGCTCGGCAAGTTTGCGTTACGAGCCAGCGGTGATTATCACTGCCTGAATTCCCAGCAGTTCGGAAAAGTCTTTGGTGTAGATTGCTTCGATCTTCCGCGCGTCGCTGACACACTCGACCAGTTCATCAGTCGAAACAAATCCGTCACTCACCGCCTCAATGGCCCACGTCGGCAAGTGCGCCGCGGTGTGCAGCAAATCCGCAATCATGCTGAGGTACTGCTCTTTCGTTTCGACATACGAATCGAGTTTCCCATTGCGGTCCTTTGCCAGCTCGTTCCAAAATCCTTTTGATTGCCTAATCCATTCTTCACGCCAGGTGAGCACGCGAGTGTTTCGGCTGTCGCTGGAACGCGTCGGTCGCGGCAAGCGCAGAAACAGCAGATCTGTTTCCTGCGTCTCGGCCAGAAATGCCCGCGCTGACTTGTTCGAGGCACTGTTGCGCCGCAAGTTGTTAACCGGCGGCATCATCGTGTGCCATATGCGGCGAAAGACATTCGAGAGTGAAAGCGGTTGCCGCAAATCGCGCGTGTCGAGATTGAAAGAGAAGACGTAATCACCGACCGACATGCCGACGGCCAGCGCCAGCGCTCGTTTGTGCGGCGACGACAATCGATCGGCGTTCGCGCGCACATTATCGAACCACCACGCATCGGTCTCGTTGAACCAAGTGAGCAGAGTCGGATTGCGAAAGTAACTTCGCGGCACGTAAGCATCGTCGAGCACGATGTTGAGATCATCTTCAGTCAACGTTTCGGCGTTGTTTTCAATCAGGGCTTGCGACTTGGTCCACGCCCACTGCGCCGGATCATTTGTCGCCACGCGCGCTTCCCATCTCTTAAGGTAGTGGCCGAGGGTTGGCTCGCCGGACAGCGGCAGCGCGACCGAACGAAACTTCAGACGACGAAGTACGCTCAGTTCGAAACCGAGCCAGCCAAGATTTCCAGTACTGAGGGCCGATTGAGTTTGCATCAGAATCAAGAGCCCAGTTGCAGCACGCGCTCCATGATCTCGTCCGCGATTACGTTCAGATCCGGCGTCGGCTCCGGTTCTTGCGCGTATCCTTTCAATTCCTTGAACGGTTCCAACGCGAGCAGCGACTTCACCACGCGTGGATCGAATTCCAACCCGGTCCATTCGAGCAGATGCTCGCGCGCCTGCCGTTCAGAGTAAGCCTTGCGGAAGGGCCGGGCATCGGTCAGCGAAGCATACGCGTCCGCGACGCGCAGAATTCGCGCACCGAGCGGGATTTGCTCAAAGCGCAAACCATCGGGATAGCCGGTGCCGTTCCACCACTCATGATGCCAGCGCACCAACAACTGCGCGCCACGATCAGCGCCGGCGTGCGCGGCCTCG
>JAJPKD010000305.1 GCA_021323895.1 Acidobacteriota bacterium
ACGCGCGTCTGCGCATCGAGCGCGCCGAAGGGCTCGTCGAACAGCAGCACCTGCGGTTTGTAAGCCAGAGTACGGGCGATCGCGACGCGCTGCTGCTGCCCGCCAGAAAGTTGCCACGGATATTTCTTGCGATGCTCTTCCAGTTGGACGAGCTTGATCAACCGATTGACCGTCTCTCTTCGTTCCTTGCGCGGCCGGTGGCGAATCTTCAATCCGTAGGCGATGTTCTTTTCGACAGTCATGCGCGGAAAGAGCGCATACGATTGAAAAATCACGCCGACACCACGCTCGCGCGCCGGCAAGTCAGTCACGTCCTTGCCATGCAGAATCACGTAACCGTTGTCAGGTTGCTCCAGCCCCGCGATGATGCGCAGGATGGTGGTTTTGCCGCTGCCCGATGCGCCCAGCAGCACCAACGATTCGCCTTCCGCAACATCAAACGTGACGTCTTCGAGCACGCGCGATTTCTTGAAGCGCTTGCTGATGCTTTGCACACTGGCGGCGACGCCCGGCGATTGGCGATCGGGGGCCCACGATACGTGCGGATCATTGTCGGGCGCTAAGGCCATCTTGGCGATCATACTTCGGCTCCGACTTCCAACCAATCACGCGCAAAAAAGAGCACGCTGAAGATGACAAACGAAAGCAGGGCCAGCACGATGGCGATCGCGTTGGCGGCTTCGATCTGTCCTTCATTGAATTTCGCAAAGATATAAAGCGGGGCCGTTTGAGTTCGTCCCGCGAGATTTCCAGACACGAGGATCGTCGATCCGAATTCGCCAACCGCGCGGGCAAAAGTCAGCAGCGCGCCGGAGACGATCGCGCCGCGCAAACTCGGCAGCGTCACGTGCCAAAAAGTTTGCCACCGCGTCGCACCAATCGTCGCCGAGGCTTCTTCCAAAGAGCGGCTCATCGTGTCGAATACCGGTTTGATGACGCCGAACGCCAGCGGAAAAGTGACAAAGATGTTCGCCAGAATGATCGCGTAGGGCGTGAACATGATCTGCTGATCTTCGGAAAGGAATTGGCCAATCATGCCGTACTTGCCCCACAGCAGCAGCAAAGCGAAGCCGGCGACCGCGGTCGGAATCGCCGTGGGCAGAGAGATCGTTACGATCACGGCGTTGCGCCCCCAAAAGTCGTAACGCGACAGCACGTAGGCCGCGAACAAGCCAAAGATGACATTGAAGACGGTGGCCCAGAAGCTGGTCGCGATCGAAAGTTTCAGCGCGAAGATGGCTTCAGGTGCGACCAGCGATGCCCAGAAAACTCCCGGGCCTTTGCCGAACCCATAAACAAAGATCGACAGCAGCGGCAACAGTACGAGCGGCAGCATGATGCCGAGCATTACCCCGATGCTCAGCGGACGCGCGACGTCAAAACCGCGAACGTGTCTGATGGATGTTGTGATCTTCATTTTGAGATCGTGTCGGTACCGCGAGCGATAGCGAGCGGGCCGACCAGGTTCTGAGATTCACTTGATCCCATCGCTACCGCTCCGGGTTCTGACACCGGCCGCCTGATCCGCTCGCTATCGCTCGCGGTACTGACACAGACCATCACTTTCGCTTTTGCACCTGATCGCGAAAGATACCTTCGATAACGTCCGGATAGGCCTTGTCCCAGCCTCCGAAATAATCCACGGTAAACGGATACTTAATGGTTGCGAGTTCCTTGTTTTCCAGACTTAGTGCGTCACTGATGCTCGATCGAAAATTTGATTTCACAAAAGCGCGCTGCGCTTCGTCGCTCCACAGGTATTGCATGAACGCATCAATCACCGGCCGATCGACTGCCGAAACATTTCGATCAATAACCACCGCGGGGTGCTCGCTGAATATGGTCGATTCGGGAATGACGATCTCGGCATCAGCTTTCGCATTCGCCTGCTTCATCAGCAATGCGTCGAGTTCATAAGTGACCAGCGCATCGCCATTGCCCAGCTCGAAAGTCGTGCGCGCTTCCCGCGCCGAGGCCGGCGTCGAAATCACGTTGGCCCAAATCGCCTGGAGCGTTTGCAGCGCGCGCGAACTGTCGGCACCACCGGTCTGCTTCTCAGACTTCACCAGCTCTGATCCGTACATCGCGAGCAGCGACCATTGCGCGCCACCCGAGCTGATCGGATCGGGATGAATTAATTTGATTCCCGGCCTGGCCAGATCAGCGAAGTCATGAATGCCCTTCGGATTTCTCTTGCGCACCAAAATCACGAAGGGCGTTTTGTTGACGATGCCTTTCTGCGGGAGGTTGTGCCAATCAGAAGTGACGAATCCCGCCTGTTTCAATCGCTGCGCATCGCGCTCAATCGAGAGAATGGCGATTTGCGCTTTCACGCCCTGAAGAATCTGATTCGTGATTGTTTCTGATCTGGCGAAGGACGACGTGAAATGAATGTCGATGTTGTGTTCGGCTTTGGCCTTGGCGATGAAGGCCGGATAGATCGATCTCTCGAGCGGCTCTTTCATGATCGAAAAACCGTAGACCGTGATGTTCACGCCGCCGCGGCCTTCCGAAAGCGGTGTGGGCAGGCAAGCATGACCGACCAGCAGAGAGATGAGCGCGAAGATCGCCGCCACGGCTTTCGATCTGAAGAATGATTTTCGCTTGGTCACGCGAAAACACTTCCTTTGCAAAACTGCACCGACACAGTCCGGGGAAGATTGAAATTTTAGGGGCCTGATTAAGCTGGATCGTCTATAGCACATTTCGCGATTTTGCGGAATGTTTTGGGATTCTATTTACGCCGATTGGGAATTGGAATCTCCTCAGGCTCTTCTGCGACATCCTCCGTGTCAGCTCTGCGGTTAGCTTTACATGAAGGACGTTGACCGCAGAGAAACAACCGAGTTCTTCGCAGAGGACGCAAGAGGAACTGAAACCAGGACTTACGCGACTTGTTAATAAGGTAGGTGGATGATAAATATGGGCGGCATTCCGTAATCTAACTTAATAGACGCAATAGTTTTCTGGAGGTCCAATGATCAATCAGGAACGCATCAAGAATCTTCTGCTCGAATTCGTGCAGATCGACAGTCACTCGCGCAAAGAGCGTGACATCGCCGAGCGCATCAAGAAGTACTGCGAAGAGATGGGCGCGCAGGTCGAGATCGATGACGCCGGCGAGAAAGTCGGCGGCAACAGCGGCAACGTCATCGCGCGCTTTCCGGGAACGATTCCGAACGCACCGTCGATCATGATGAGCGCGCACATGGACACCGTGGTGCCCGGCGAAGGCGTCAAGCCGATCATCGAAGGCGACATCATTCGCACCGACGAATCGACCGTGCCGGGCGGCGATGACAAGAGTGGCTGCGCGGTGATCATCGAAGTCATTCGCTGCCTCCAGGAGCAGAACATTCCGCACACTCCCATCGAAGCGATCTTTTCGATCTGCGAAGAAGTTGGTCTGCTTGGCGCGAAGAACGTCGATGTCTCGAAATTGAAAGCGAAGTACGGCATCGTCTTCGATTCCGACGATCCGGGATTTCTGTTCACCAAGGGCCCTTCGTCGAATCACATGGAGTTCAAGATTCACGGGCTTGAGTCGCATGCGGGCGTGGCGCCCGAAGAAGGCATCTCAGCGATCAAGATCGCCGCGGAAGGCTTGGTGAACATGAAGTTGGGCCGCATCGATGAAGAAACGACGGCGAACATCGGGTTGATCAGCGGCGGCATGGCGACCAACATCATTCCCAATCTGGTCGTTCTCAACGGCGAGGCGCGCTCGCACAGCGAAGAGAAACTCGAAGCGCAAACTCAGCACATGAAGAAATGCCTGGAAGACGCGGCGGCGAAATACGAAGTTACAGTCGCGGGCAAGACCACCAAGGCTTCCGTCGAATCGCACATCGAACGCGATTACTCTTCGATGGACGTTCCCGATTCATCGCATGTGGTGCAGTTGGTGATTCAAGCGGCGAAGCGCATGGGACTCGACGTGAAAACGATGGCCAGCGGTGGTGGCTGCGACGCGAACGTCTTCAATCGCAAAGGAATTGAATGCGCGAACCTCGGCACCGGCATGCGCGCGATTCACACGGTCAAGGAATGGCTTGACGTGAAGGACATGTACGCGGCGGCGGAGATGACCCTCGAAATTATGAAGCTCAACGGCGAGTTGGCGGGGAAGTAGCTGGGAGCGCACGCATCCTTGCGTGCGGTTCACCGGCATCCTTGCCGGTTCTTTCTCTGAATCGCGAGCAGGATGCTCGCGGCCCGCCGACAAGATGTCGGCCCGCCAAAAAACCTTCTTGACGCCTCTTCGCACCGGCCTCCATAATCGAATTCAGTAGCATCGACTTTGGTCTGCGACCGCCATCCTAGCGATACAGACCAATGTCTATGCTACGAATGTCTTTGAGGGACGGTATCAGTGAGCGAAGAACTTGAACACAGCCTGCAACAAGCCGTTGAGACTTACGTCAACGAGCGCCTGCGCAACATCGACGACCAACTTGCGAAACTTCAGTCCGATGTCAACGAAGCTCTGAATCAGCTTCGCGAGAAATCCGGCGCGGAGTCTCTCGACGGCACGGCGCTGTCCGCGTCGATCTTTGCGCATCTGCAAACGGCGCGCGGCCAGAAGTTGAGCGGCGTCACGCTCACGCCGCCTGAAGTAAAAGATTCGCGAGCGATTCGGCGCGCCACGGAAGAGATCGAGCAGCAGAGTTCGCAGTCCGAGATCCTCCGATCGTTGCTGATGGGCGCAGTTCAATTCGCTGAACGGGTGGCGCTGTTTGTCATCAAAGGCGATCAAGCCATCGGCTGGCGCATCATTCGCGCGAGCGATCCGCAGAACCTCGAGATGATTGGCGGCGTGTCGCTGCCGCTGTCCGCGCAAACCATCGTGACGCGCGCCGCGCATTCCCGGTCTTCGCAAGCGAGCGACATGCGATCCGACGCCGACGATCACTTGCTTGTCGATCAACTCGGCGGCCAACCGCAATTTGGATCGGCGGTGCCATTGATCGTGCGCAACAAAGTCGTCGCCGTGCTTTATGCTGATTCAACTTCGGCTGACGCGAGCGCGATCAACGAAGACGCGCTGCAAGTTCTGGCGCGCGTCGCCGCGACGGCCGTCGGTCTGGCTTCATTCCAGCGCGCGCCGGCAACCAAGCCTGAGGCATCGGTGGTCGCACGACCAGCCGACCCAACCGCCGCGCCAGAGCCTTACGCGGCTCCGGAACCCGAACCTGCGTACACTCCGCAAGTCGAATCTCAAGCGGCGGAAACTCAACCGGAAGTTGCTGCTGAAGCGGAAGCGCCGACTCAAGAATTTGTCGCGGCGCCGACGACGGAATCCGGCCCGAGCACAACAGAATCAACTACCGAGGTTGAGCCTCCGCAAACTGTCTGGTCGCCTGAAGTGCAGGCAGCCTCCGAAGCGCCCGAGCAACCCGCTCAAACCGAAACAGCGCCCGCGATCGAAACCGCTCCGGCTCCTCAGGTTCAGGAGCCAGCGCCGGCGCCCGAAGTCGCGTCATCGCCTTTCATTTCTGAATACGTGGCGCCGCTCGGAGGCGCGCGGCGTTACGGCGTGAGCGAACCGGAACTCCCGATCGATGTCAGCGAAGAAGAGCGCCGCTTGCACAACGATGCGCGTCGCTATGCGCGTCTCCTGGTTTCCGAAATCAAGCTGTACAACGAAGCGAAGGTCAAAGAAGGCCGCAGCGCCGCCGACCTTTACGATCGTTTGCGCGAAGATATCGATCGCTCGCGCCAGATGTACGACAAGCGCGTCGCTCCGCCCGTCGCTGCCCGCCACGATTATTTTCATCAGGAGTTGGTAAACCTGCTGGCCGAAGGAGACGCGGCCAAGTTGGGTGGGAATTATCAGAGCGGCTAGAGTCAGTACCACCTGCACGCAACCTCAAATCCCCTGCTTTCCATTGACTTTCCCTCATCTGGGAATTAATCTTCGCGCACATTTTTTACAGAGAAGCGCGCGGCCTTTCTCCGCTCGTTGTGTCGAGCTGAAATATTGATTTCTCGTCGCGCGGCACCCCGCTTCTTTCAAATTTCGATTTGTGGAGGAGTAGAGAGTCAACAGTAGCGAGTAGTGCCATTTCACTAATACTTGCTCACTACGATTTCTACTGCCATAGGGAGCTCGCCCCGGACAATGCCGCACGCTTCACGCTCGACGTCTTTGACAGCCTCACGCGAAGCGCGTTCAAGCAAGTTCGCGACCCACAAAACTCATGACTCTTTCGTGGCTTGGCCACCGCCCATGGCGGTAAGCCTCCGGCTTACCGATCAAGAGTTTATTAACGAGAGTTCCGAGGCTGCGTCTCAGGAAATCGGAAGCATGGCCTCCGGAATGTTTTCAGAGAGCGCGCACGGTGAGCCGCAGGCTTACCGCAGTGGGCGGCGCCACAGGCGCTCTGCTCCACGGACGACGCTGAAGGCGTCGAAGGTAATAGCCGTGGGCGACGCCCACGGTGCCAAGCCTCCGACGATTCCTGACCCTGAAAGGGTCAAACAAAACATGGTGCGACCCCTTCAGGGTCGAAACAATTCCAACGGCGCGATTCCGGGGGCATTGCCCCCGGCTATTGAATCGCAGCCTTGCAGGCTGCTGGCCGCCAATCACTCATCACCCATCACTCATCACTCTCAGTCCGGTCGCATTCGCCTCGCTTCGCTCCTGGCCCTTGGCGCTTTGCTCGTCGCTCTTGGCGCGTTGCCGTTCGCGGGACGAGCAACAGGAATTAGCTCTACTAGCTACCAATTATTTTCTAATGTCTATGCGAAAGTCTTTGGAAGTGGAACCGCGCGAACTGTAATTCCTTTGGAGCCCTTTGCGGGTACTACATATTACTCTCAAGCTTCCGGCGATCCGGCTACATTAACCAACTGGAATTCGGTCAGAGGCGGTGGAGGCACTGCACCAGCAAACTTCACATCCGGGGATACGTTTGTAATTCAGAACGGTCATAATATAAGCACCGCATCATCGTGGGCTCTCTCGGGTACGGGAAACAAAATTCAAATCGAAAGCGGGGGAACGTTAACCGCTAACAACCTCGTCACAACCACGACGTTCCAAATTGACAACGGGGGAACGTACGTCCATAACGCGTCAACGACTGCTAATGGGAGTGCAAATGACATCCCTGGCTCGAGTGCTGCAAATCGAATTTTTGGTGTGTCGAGCACTGTGGAAATTCAGAGGTGGGGGGATGGCACAGGTACTTCTCCCGCGTCATTGCCATCGGGAGTCAGTTGGGGAAATTTGAAAATAAACGTAACGACGCTTGGAGGATCCTGGCAACAAGGTGGAAACGTAACAACAATTAATGGCAATTTCACCGTTGCCTCGACGGGGGGTGCAACGAGAATATTTCGTTTGTCGTCAAGTCAAACAATCACGCTTGCGATTGCCGGTGATCTAAATCTTTCTGGAGGGTCATTAGATCTTTCAAGCACGACGGGCGTTATTACCCTAAACCTCGGGGGCAACTTCAATCAATCAGGAGGAACGTTTACAGCGTCCGGGTCTGTTGCGGATGCGGTCAATTTTACCGGGAGCGCTAAGACTTTCACTCAATCCGCAGGTACTCTCACAAACACCAATATCAATTGGACCGTGAACAGCGGTGCCTCCCTGACTCTAAATAACAATCTGCCTGTAGCGACCGGTCGAACAGCTACAGTTAATGGCACACTTAATTGCGGAACGAGTGCAGTAACAGGCGCCGGCGGATTCACCCTTAATTCCGGCGCCACGCTGGGAATTGGATCCACGGCTGGAATTTCATCGACCGCGGCCACCGGAAACATTCAGGTTACCGGCACGCGCACTTATGATGCGGGAGCGACTTACGTTTACAACGGGACGGCTAATCAGTCTGTTGGAAATCAATTGCCGTCTTCCGTCTCGAAACTGACGATCGCCAACACCGGAAGTAGTGGCAACAAAACAGTCACCGGCAACTCGAACCAGACGGTCACCGGCACGCTAGAAGTTCAGTCGGGCATCTACGACAGCCACAGCACCTACAACCACGTTCAGATCGATTCCGGCGCGACCCTATCGCTCAGCGGCGACATCACCGTCAGCGGCAACTGGACCAACAACAACGGCTCGCAGGGAAGCGGCCTGACCGCGAACGGCTTCAAAGTCACATTCAACGGCGCCGCGAACCAGACAATCGGCGGCACAACTTCAACTACTTTCGCGGGACTCGAGATCGCGAATACCGGATCGGCGAGCAATAACATGGTCTCGCTCTACGGAACTGATGGCGCTTCGACTCCCGTCGCGAGTTCGCTCACCGTTACGAGCGGCATCTTCGATCAAGGAACCGGCGCGGCCTCCTGCGACTTCAGAACCACGGGGAGCGGCACAGTCGCCACCGTTGCTTCCGGCGCGACCTGGCAAAACCTCGGCAACGGCGACGTGAAACTTTCCGGTGACGTTTCGAATGCCGGCACGATTGTCTTCAACGCGAACGGCACGGCTTGCGGCGATACGCCCAGCAACGACGACATTCTGATTCGCTCAGTCGATAGCAGCGGTACGCTAATCACGACGCAACGCACCTGGTCGGGAACGGGAACGTTCTCGATGACCGACGTCAACGTCAGAGATCAAAAGGTGCCGGGTGGCGTGACTGCTCCGATCTTTATCCTGGTTAACAGTGGTACCAACGCCGGGAACAACACTGGATGGACCTTCGTCGATCAATGCACGTCGGGAACCTACACTTGGATCGGCGGCACAGCGGGCGCGGCCACTGATTGGACGGTCGGCACCAATTGGAACCCAACGCGCGCCACGCCGGCTACCGGCGACATCTTGTACTTCGATGGAACTTCGACGCCCTCGCCAACTGTGACCAATGTCGCGACCCAGACGATTACTGCGCTGCGGCTAATCAACAACGTCAACGGAGTGACCCTGAGCGCCGGCGCAGACGGAAACCGGCTCACGATTTCCGGATCGACCGGCACCGATTTTTCCGTGCCGAGCGGAAGCGTGCTCACTTTGAGTGGCAGCAACGCTTTGAAGATTCAGGTCAGCGGCGCGAACCAGGGTTCGGTGGGCGGACAAGTCATCATGCAGGGTGGCGCGCATCAGTTGATCGGCGCCGCGGGCAGCGCAATCACTTTCAGCAACGGTTCGACTTTCACCACCACGACGGGACACAGCGGCATGCCCTTTGGCTCGGGCGGCGGTGGCGCGAACGGCGCCGACAGTTCGATCGCGTTTCAAAGCGGCTCGGCGGCGAACTTTGGCGGCAGCACCGGCGATCCATTCGGCAATTCGGCGAATCCGGTTACCACCTTCGCGAGCGGCAGCACGCAAACCTTCTTCACCTCGACGGCGCTTTCGTACGGCGGTCGCAGTTACGGAAATCTGGTGCTGGACGGAAGCCAAACCTACGACGGCGGATCAACTAGCAGCGCTTTGACTGTGCAAAACAGTTTCACGCTGCAGGATGGAAGCACCTTCAAGTTGTCGAGCGCCGCGGATCTTAATCTCCTCGGAAATTTCATCGACAACAGCACTTCGTCGAGCGCGTTTAATCCGAACAGCCGCGCCGTAAACTTCAATGGCGGCAACACCACGCAAACGATCACGAAAGCCAGTGGCGCCGAGACGTTCTTTGACCTCACTATTTCGGAAACACCAGGTGGCAAAGTTCAGTTGCTGAGCGCAGTCACGATCAACGGTCAATTGAATCTCAGCACAGCTGCTTCAGTGCTCGAACTGAATGGCAAGACGTTGACGTTGAATGGCACTGTCACCGGCACCGGAAATCTGAAGGGCGACTCGAGCGCGACGCTGGCGATGACGGGCACCGGCGCGCTGGGCACGCTGACTTTCCTGGGTAGTTTCCAAACGCTCTCGTCCATGACGATGAATCGCACGAGCTCCGGCTCGGCGATCTTTGGCAACAACATGAGCGTCGGCAGCGTCACGCTGACCAACGGCGTGGTGAATATGGGATCGTTCACCTTGTCGATCACCGGCGCCGTATCGCGAACCGGCGGCTGGATCATCGGCAACGAACAACTGACCAGAAGCTGTTCTTCGGGTCCCGGCTGCGCCTTCACCTTTGACGTGGGCACGGCGAACGGCTATTCGCCGGTGCAGGAAAGTTTGGATGTCGGGACGGCCGGCAGCTACACGCAGACGATCAAAGCCGTACAGGGCCAACATCCGAGCATTCACGGCGTGAGCGTCAATGCGCTGCAGCGTTACTGGACGCTTTCGACTCCGACCGGAGCGGGCTCGGTGTCGAGCGCAGATGTGACTTTCAACTATCTCGCCGGCGACGTCGTCGGCACGGAAAGCAACTACAAGATCTTTCGCTATGACGGCGCGTTCACCCAACTCAATCCCGACACGCTGAACACCACCAGTCACTTCGCAAAAAAGAATGGCGTAATCCAGTTCAGTGATTGGACGCTGGCCGAGGCTGGGGCCGTGACCTCGGGCACGATTTCATTCGTCAGCGCACCTTACACCGACAGCGAGACCAACGCGAATCATGACGTGACGATCACTGTGCGTCGCAGCGGCGGTTCGGACGGCGCCGTCTCAGTCAACTTCGCGTTCACCGATGGCACAGCGACAATCGCCGACAACGATTACTCGGTCAGCCCGGCGAGCGGCACTTTCAATTGGGCCGACAACGACACTGCCGACAAGACGATCACGATCAATGTCAAAGGCGATCAGAAATACGAAAACAACGAAACCGTCAATCTCGCGCTCAGCAGTGCGACCGGCGGCGCGACGATAGGTACGCCAAATCCCACTACGCTGACGATCACAAATGATGATACGTGCGCGCAGCCGCCCCTGAATCTGCGCGCGTGGTGGAAGGGCGAGAACGATGCCAACGACAGCGCCGGCCCCAACAACGGCCAGATGGTAAATGGCGCGACCTTCGCCGCCGGCAAAGTCGGCCAGGCGATGAGCTTCTCCGGCCCGTTCCCATACATGAAGGCCAACGGTAATTCATCGCTGGTCGCAACCGGACAATTCAGCATTGACCTGTGGGCAAACTTTAACAGCGTGCCGCGGACCGGCAATGCCAGCGACAACATGCGGCTGGTCGAGAATATCCAAAGCTATCAGCTTACCTGGCGCGCCGACACTCAGGTGATGGAATTCGATATCGCGGACGCTTGCGATGGTGATTTTCACCTGGGCTTCACGGCGCCGTTGCCGGCGCTGGCGGCGGGAGCCTGGCATCACTATGCCGTAACCGCGGTTGACGGCGGCTCAGGTGGGCCAACTTTCCACTTCTATTTCGACGGTGTCGAACAGACGATTACTGCAACTCCGAGCAGCGGCCATTCGGCTTGCGGCTGGTATCAAAATGGCGGCGACGAATTCCACCTCGGCCTGAGTCCGACCACGTTCCCACTTTTGGCATACAACGGCCTGCTCGACGAAATCGAGATCTTCAGTCGCGCGCTTACCAGCAGTGAGGTCACATCGATTTATAACGCCGACTTTGCCGGCAAGTGCGCAGCCAGCACTGTGTCGGTTGCGGTGGCGCCGGCCTCTGTCGCCGAGGATCAGTCGAACAATCTGGTTTACACGTTCACGCGTGACGGCGACATCAGCGTGCCGGTCACCGTCAATTTCAATGTCGGCGGTGACGCCCAGTTCAGCACTGATTACACGCAATCCGGCGCCGCGACGTTCACGGCTACGAACGGAACAGTGACCTTCGCGGCCGGCAATTCGACGACGACTATCACAGTCGATCCGGCTGTGGACGGAACCGTCGAGCCTAACGAGACGGTGACGCTCACGCTCGCTTCCGGAGTCGGCTACTACGTCGGCAGCCCGGACGCGGCCACCGGCACGATTCTGAATGACGACAGTCAACCCGATCTCGTGCTGAACAAAACTGACTCAGTCGATCCCGCGACTGAGGGAAATCTGCTCACATACTCGTTGGCAATTCAGAACAACGGCGGCAACGCGACCAACGTCGTGATTACTGACACGCTGCCGACAAATGTGACGTTCGTGACGGCGTCAGCGGGGTGCACCAATTCGAGCGGCACAGTCACCTGCAATGTTGGCAGCGTCCCGTTCCAAACCAGCGCCACCCGGACCATAACTGTGATTCCCACTCATGCCGCGGCATTGGCCGGTTCCATCTCGAACACCGCGACGGTGACCGAGACAGAGACGGACGTGAATACGGCCGACAACACTGATGCTGAGACTACGACGGTGGTTTCGGCGACGTGCACTGCGCAGCCTTCCGGCATGACGAACTGGTGGATGGCCGACAGCAATGCGAAGGATTTCATCGGCGGACAGAACGGGACTTTCACTAATGGCGTGAGTCTCGCGGCGGGCAAAGTCGGCAATGCGTTTAGCTTCAACGGCGTGAACCAGTATGTCGCCATCAGCAACAGCGATGTGCTGCCCGGAAACTTCAGCATGGATGCGTGGATTTATCCGACCACGGTGGCAAATGACGCATGGATCTTTTCCAAGGAACTGGCGAATCCCATTAACACGCCGGTCGGCTTCTATGTTGAGGCTGGCGGCAAGGTCGTCGCCGGCACGCGCGGCAGCAGCGGTCACACGCAGTACCGCACCAATGACGTGGTGATTGTGCCGAACCAGTGGCAGCACATCGTTGTGACTTACAACGGCAGCGCCGGGCAAGGAACGGGGCAAAGCTTCAAGATTTATGTGAACGGCATAAATTATCCGTCGTCTCCAACCGGTCAATTTACTGACCAGAGCGGCGGAACAATCGGCACGCCGTACAGCAACGGCAACGCCAAGATTGGCAGTCACTACAACGGAATCAGCGGATTCTTCCCGGGTCTGATCGATGAACTGGAAATCTTCAACCGCATCCTGACGCCGACGGAAGTGGTTAACCTGTTTGACTCAGGCACGGCGGGCAAGTGCGTCACTAACCTGTCAGTACAAAAGAGCGATTCGGCAGATCCGATCGCCATCGGCAACGATCTGATTTACACGATCACGGTTGCTTATCGCGGTTCATCGCCCGGGACCAACATCGTGGCCACGGACACGTTGCCGGCGAACGTCGCGTTCGTAAATGCGTCAGCGGGCTGTAGCAACTCAAGCGGCACCGTCACCTGCAATATCGGCACGCTCAATAACGCTGAGACTTCCGTTAAGACGATCACCGTAACGCCGGCGGCTTCGACCTACGGCACGACGTTGTCGAATACCGTAAGCGTTACTTCCGACGCAGTCGAAACTGATACCAGCGACAACTCCGCCACTGAGACGACTGATGTTGGTTGTATTGCGAAACCCACAGGCATGACGGCATGGTGGCGGGCGAATAACACGGCCGCCGATATCATCGGGGGACAAAACGGCACGCTCACAAACGGCGCGACCTACGCTGCGGGCAAGGTGAATCAAGCGTTCAGCTTCAATGGCACGAATCAATTCGTGAGCATCAGCAACATGGCGAACGCGACTTCGAACTTCAGTATCGATGCCTGGATCAATCCCACGAGTGTGGGCAGCGACGCCTGGATCTTCTCGCAGGAACTTCCGGCTACCAGCACGCCGCTGGGAATCTATGTCGATGCCGGTGGCAAGTTAATCGGATGGACCCGCGTCTCAGGCGGCAATTCGCAGTACCGGACCGATAGCGTGGCCATCGTGCCGAACCAGTGGCAACACGTGGTCGCCACCTATAACGGCAGCGCCGGCAATAACTCGGGTCAGAGCTGGAAATTCTATGTGAACGGCGTGTTCTTCCCTTCGGCGACGACGGGCCAGTTCAACGACCAGGGCGGCGCATCGATCAGCGGTAACGGCAACGCTAAGATCGGCAGTCATTATTCCGGATCGAGCGGATTCTTCCCCGGACTAATCGACGAAGTCGAAATCTTTAATCGCATCCTGACGCAGGCGGATGTGACGCGGCTCTTCAACGCTGACTCGCTGGGCAAGTGCGCGTTGACCGATCTATCGCTGAGCAAGAGCGATGCGCCCGATCCCGTCGCGGAAGCGAACAATCTGGTTTACACGCTGACCGCTCACAATAGTGGGCCGGACCACGCCAGTGGCGTCACGATTACGGATACCTTGCCCGCCAATGTCAGTTTCGTCACAGCTTCCGCCGGTTGCGTGGAGAGCAGCGGCACGGTTACCTGTAGCGTCGGGACACTGGCCAACGGCGCTGACGCCGTCAGAACAATCACCGTCACGCCAACGCACGCGGCCGCCGGCACAACGCTGACGAACAACGCCAGCGTTACCGGTGCTGAGACCGATAAAAACACTTCCAATAATTCAGCTTCAGCAACCACTTCGGTGGCGGCGACGCCGGATGTCAGCGTGGCTGTGTCGCCAGCGTCGAGAGCAGAAGACAGTGGCCTCGCGCTGGTTTACACCTTTACTCGCACGGTCACGGTCGGCACGTTAACAGTCAATTTCTCAGTTGGCGGATCGGCAGATTTCAGCACTGACTACAACCAGAGCGGGGCCACTTCGTTTACGGCCAGCAGCGGCACTGTCACCTTCGCCGACGGAAGTGCGACCGCCAGCGTCAGCGTTACTCCCATCGCCGACACTGACTTCGAGCCCAATGAAACTGTGGTCCTGACCGTGACCTCAGGCACGGCTTACAACGTGGCGGCCAATCCAAATAATGCCGCGACGGGCACGATCACGAACGATGACCCGCAGGTTGAAACCAGCGTCGCAGTCTCTTCGGGAGATCTCGTCATTACCGACATCAACGGCGGCGCCAGTGATGACACGCTGACCATCACCAAAAACGGAACGAATATTCGCATCTCTGATCCGAACAATAGGTTGAGTGCCGGCGCGGGAGCTACGCAGGTCGATTTACATACCGTTGATGTTCCGATCTCTTCAATCACCGGCAGCATTCAGGTCAACACGCTGGCGGGGAACGACACGCTGACGTTGAATTTCGCGAATGGCAACTTCATCCCGTCGGGTGGAGTGAGCTACGCGGGCGGCGATCCGACGACGGGGCCAGGCGACAAGCTCATCATCAATGGCGGCAGCCAGGGCACGGTCACTTACAGTTACACGAATGCGCATGATGGCAGCGTCGTGATGAGCAACTTCGGCACGGTAAGTTTCACCGGCCTCGAACCGCTCACGAACACCGGCGATTCAACCGACACGATCTTCAATCTGCCAAGCGGGCCGAACGCGGTGACGCTGGCGGATGATGGAACGAGCAATACTTTGTCGCGTTTGAGCGGCGCTACCATCGAGACGACTGACTTTGCGAATCCAAGTAACTCGCTGAAGATCAATCGCGGTAATACGGCGGACACGATCGCCGTCAATGCCCTTCCCGATTTCAATGCGAGCCTCACGATCGGATCGGCGGGCAGCGAATTCAGCACGATCACCTTCGGCGGCGCGGTCACGCTCGCTGCGAATAAGAACCTCGCCGGCAACGCGAGCAGCACGATTAGCTTCTCCGGCTCTTCATCAGACATTGCCACCAGCGGCACCGGCACCGTCACGTTAACCACGGCCCGCAATATCACGATGGCGTCGGGATCGAGTATCGGGGTGGTCAATGGTGATCTCACGCTCAATGCCAATCAACAGGCTTCTGCTACCAGTGGAGATTTCAGGGGCATCCTGCTCACGAACGCGGCACTAACGACGACCGGGACAGGCAAGATCATTTTGAACGGCAAGGGCGGAGCGCAGTCAGGGACGCCTAATCACATGGGCATCCAGATCACTTCCGGGTCTTTGGTGAGTTCAACCCAAGCGACGGCTGGCGCGGGAACGATAACGCTGAAAGGCGACGGCGCGTCGGGCACCCAAAACAACAGAGGCGTAGAGGTTGCTGCAACTGGAACCGTTACATCAGTGACTGGCGACATTCTGTTCACCGGTACGGGCGGAGCCGGCGGCAGCTTTGATTTAGGAGTAAGCATTCTGAACGGTGGCGTCGTTAGTTCGACGGGGGCAGCGAAGATTACCTTCAACGGTACCGGCGGCAACGGAACGAGTAGCGGTGTGGGCGTGCGCGTCAGCGGTGAGGATACGAAAGTCACGTCGGCCGGCGGTGACATTTCGTTCACGGGCTTTGGTGGCAACGGCACGGCTGACAGCAATCACGGCGTATCCATTGCTCTAGGCGCGCGCGTAAGCGCGACCGGCGGAGCGAAGATAACAGTCGAGGGCACTGGAGGCTCGGGTACCTTCCAAAATTCCGGCATCATTGTCAGCCGAACCGGGCCCGTCAATCTTGTGGCAACCAAGGTTACCTCTGACTCAGGAGATATTCTTTTCACTGGACAAGGCGGCAGCGGAGGTCTCGGTAACGTCGGCTGGAATATTGACAGCGGCGCGACAGTCGTCGCTACCGGAGCGGCCAAGATCACGATCAACGGAACCGGCGGAAGCGGAACAACGGACAACTACGGAGTTGGCTTTGACGCAGGCAACATCGTCGGTACCGGCGTCTCTGCCGTAAACGGAAATATCAACATTACCGGCGTGTCGACCGACACTACGGGCACTGATCAGGACGGCGTGCGTTTCGAAGATACCGTGGGCGCGCAAGCAGTTTCGGTCAGCACCACTGGAACGGGAACTGTGACGATTACCGGCACGGCCGGCGACGCCGATGCGACCAGCTCCGGAATCCAGATAGTCGATGATTGCAGCATGGCGTTCACGGGCGCCAGCAATTCGTTTATCGCGGACACGATGGATTTCGGCACTTCCAATGTGTCAATAAATGCTAACGCGAATGCGGTGACGTTGCGGCAAAAAACGAACACGCAGGCAATCAATCTCGGTGGTGCGGATTCTGCGACCCAACTCGGATTGACTGATACAGAGCTCGATCTGATCACCTGCGGCACGCTGAACATCGGCAACACCAACAGCGGCGCGATCACCGTGAGCGCGGATATCACGCGTGGCGCCAGCACGGCGATGGCCCTCACCAGCGGTGGCGATGTCGGGGTCAGCGGTGGCCAAATCAACACCGGCGGCGGCACGTTGCTGCTCCATCCGGGCGCTTCGCCGGCGGCGGTCAAGCCAACCAAATCCGGTGTCGATACCACGGTGAGTACGCTGTCGTTTGCGAGCGACCTGGCGATCGTCATCAACGGTACGACGGTCGATACGCAATACACGCAATTGAATGTAGCTGGTGCCGTGGATTTGACCGGTGTGGATTTGAAATTGAGCGGCTCTTACACGCCGGTTAATGGCGACACGTTCACGATCGTCAACAATGACGGGAGTGACGCGATCACGGGAACCTTCAACGGACTCGCTGAAGGCGCAAGCATTCCCAACTTCCTCGGATCATCTTTGAGCGCGACGATCACTTACACCGGTGGCAGCGGCAACGACGTGGTTCTCACCGTGGTCGGCACTCCTGAGATCGATGTGAAGGGTAACGGCAATTCGATTCCGGATGGCAGCACAACGGTGCAAGCCTCAGACGGAACAGATTTCGGCACCGCGAGCGTCGGCAACTCGGTTACCCATACGTTCACGATTCTGAATACCGGCACCGCACCGTTGACTTTATCGGGAACCCCGAAGGTCCAAGTGAGCGGGGCGAATGCGGCGGACTTTGTCGTGACGGCTCAGCCGGGTTCGCCGGTGGCCGCAAGCGGCAGCACCACCTTCATCGTGCAGTTCACGCCGTCAGCCTCGGGTGTGCGAACCGCGACCATCAGCATCGCCAATGACGACCCCAACGAAAATCCATACGACTTCAAGATTCAGGGCACTGGTGTGGATCCGACGTGCGCGCCGCCGCCGGCTGGAATGGTGGCGTGGTGGCCGGGTGATGGCAATCCCGATGATGTTAGCGGGAATGGAAACAACGCGACACTTGTCAATGGCGCAACCTTCGGGACGGGAAAGGTGAATCAGGCATTCAGCTTCGACGGCGACAACGACGACATTTCCATTCCGAATAATGCTTCGCTCCAACTGCAGAATTTCACTATTGATCCCTGGATCAAACAGACGCGTCAGGATGAAGCTGGAATAGTTCAGTTCCTTTCGGGTGGATATGACTTTGGCATTTTCGGGAGCGCAGGTTTTCCAGGCGGGAACGTCGGCGGTGGCGCGCAACAGGTTGGTGGCATCTTCCTTTCGAAGCAGGGCGTCAACCACGTTCATTCAGGAAATCTCGTGGTGCCGTTCGACGGTAATTTCCATCACGTCGCCGTAACCAATTCCGCGACCACCGTGATCTTTTACGTTGACGGCGCGGCCAGCGCTTCGGTCAGTTACGGCGAAACGTTTACGTTTGGAGGTACCGGTCACATCGGCGGGCCTGGAGTTTACCAGGGCTTCATCGACGAAGTTGAGATCTTCAATACCGCGCTGGACGCATCGGCAATCCAGGCAATTTATAATGCCAGCTTCAAAAGCAAGTGCCGCACCTGCACGACGCCGCCAACCGGCATGATGAGTTGGTGGGACGGCAGTGGAAGCGGTTCGACTGCGAATGATATCGCCGGAACCAATCCTGGAACG
>JAJPKD010000053.1 GCA_021323895.1 Acidobacteriota bacterium
GATCTTCGCTACGATTTGGAGATCACGCTCGAACAAGCAGCCACGGGGATGACTGCGCAGCTTCGCATTCCGAAGTTGGAAGCGTGCGAAACGTGTAATGGTTCGGGCGCCGCGCCCGGAACAAAACCCGAGACCTGTCACACATGTCAGGGCGCCGGTCAGGTTCGTTTTCAGCAAGGCTTCTTTTCGGTTTCGCGGACGTGTAGCGCGTGTCGTGGCACCGGCCAGGTGATTACGTCGCCGTGCGAAACCTGCCGCGGCGCGGGCCGGGTCGAGCGCGAGAAGTCGATCGAAGTGAAGATTCCGGCGGGCGTCGAGACTGGTTCACGCCTGCGCTTGCAAGCTGAAGGCGAATCGGGAACGCTCGGTGGACTGCCGGGAGATCTCTATGTCGTAATTCATGTCGCTGAGCACGAGCAGTTTGAGCGGCAGGGAAATAATCTCTACGCCTCGGTGCCGATTACGTTTGCCCAGGCAGCGTTGGGAGCAGAAATCAGCGTCCAAACGCTGAATGAAAATCAGCATCTCAAGATTCCCGCCGGCACGCAAACAGGAACCGTGTTTCGCGTTCGCGGGCAGGGCATGCCGGTGCTGGGCGGCCGTGGCAAGGGCGATCTTTTTGTTTCAGTTTCAGTAATTACGCCGACGACTTTGACGCGCGAACAGCGCAAGCTGCTCGAGCAGTTGGCGAAGATCGAAACGCAGGACCTGGAAGACAAAAAATTGGTCGATAAGGTTCGCGACATTTTTGGATAGGTAGCGCAAATTGCCAATTTGCGCTTGGGCTACCGAACCAATTCGTTCGCAAATTACCAATTTGCGCTACATAGAAAGGCATCCTGATGAAATCCCTCGTTAGCACACTTCGCAAAACTCTTCCGCTGCTGTTGGTTCTGTTTTGCGCTTCATTCGTCGCGCGCGCGCAGGACGATTATCCGTCGATGAAGACATGGGAGTCGTACGACTTCGCCGCCAAGACGCTCACCAAAGCAGACGTAAGTTCACTCGAAATCGACGACTTGAAACTTTTGCGTGGCTTGGTTTTCGGAAAGCACGGCCGTGTTTTCAAAGACCCGCAGATTCGACTCTTTCTCGAATCGCGACCCTGGTTCAAAGCCGATCCGAACTTTCAGAACTCCGCGCTGAACGACACGGAACGCCAAAATCTTGACGTGATTCGCATCGCCGAAGCTGAAAAGCATGAGACCGTGCAGCCCGGCGACATGCGTCTGTGGGAAAACAAAGCGCTGACGCGAAAGAAATTGGGCGAACACACTAACGCCGAGTGGACAGTGCTGGCGTCAGAGATTGAAGCGATCCACGGAAGACGTTTCGATGACACGCCGTGGTTGCAGCAATACTTTGACGAGCGTTATTGGTACAAGCCTGCGGCGAACTATGGCCCCAAGGACCTGAACGACATCGAGCGCAAGAACCTCGCGCTGATCGAAGTGATTCGCCGGCAACAGCGGAAAGTCGCCATCGCGCCGGGCGACATGGAGTTGTTCGAAAACAAGCTCATCAGCGAATCAATGCTGCGCGGATTGAGCTTGCACGAGCTGCGTCTGCTGCGAAACGAAATCTACGCGCGACATGGCCGCATCTTTAAGACACTTTGGATTCAGCAGTACTTTGGATTCCAGCCCTGGTACGATCCGAAGGAAGACTTCAAAGACGAAGAGATTTCCGGCCCTGACAAGACGAATATCGAAACGATCGTCGCGTATGAAACCAAGCTGCACAATTCAATCAGCACGAAGCCGCTTACGCGCGCGCTGCTGAACGGCTTGTTCGTTGAAGACGTCCGCAAGATGCGCGACGAAATTTACGCGCGGCATGGCAAGGTCTTTAAGGATCCGTGGACGCAGAAATACTTTGCCAGCTTTGATTGGTACAAGGCAAACCCAAGTTACAGTGACGCGCAGTTAAGCGCAGTTGAGAAGAGGAACCTCGTGGTCATCGCCGGTTACGAAAAGAAAGCCGTAACCGCGATGTCCACGATAGAAGGTTGATAAGGCCAAATTTTGGCCCCGCGTGACGGGGCCGAGAAAACAAGAAGTAAGCGGTAAGAAGAAAAAGCAAAACGGGCAGGGAATCCTGCCCGTTTTCTGTTTCTTGTTGCCGATCCGATCTCGTGCGGCTTTGCGTTTTCTTGCTGCTTACTGCTTACTGCTTACGGCCTACTGCTTACTGCCTTAAGGCATCGGCTTCGACAGCACTCCCGCGATCAATTCATTCAGTCCCGCATCCGAGTTGTTATGAACGTTCTTGTAGAGTGCGGTTAACTGCGCGAGGATCTTGTCGCGGGCCTCTTTCTGTTCCGGCTTGCTGCTCAGCGCCACCGCCCGGGCGTAAGCGTCGATGGTTTGCTCAATGAGATGGGCGATGCGCTGCAACATCGCAGTTTGTTCAGCCGAACCTTGCTTGCCGCCAAACTTCTGATTGTATTCGGCCGAAGCAGCGGCGAACTCGCCTTTCAGAATTGACACGCCGAGACGGTGATAAGCGGCCGGATCAGTTTTGTAGGGACTGTCAGTGCGAACTGCCTTTCCGAAGGCTGCCGCAGCCTCGATCGGATTTTCATCTTTCACAAAATTTCCGAGCGCATAGTTAAGAAAGCCCCGCGCCACGTCCATGCTCTTGAACGGATCGGAGCGCGTCACTTTTCCATCTTCGATCAATTTGATCGCGCGGCGCGCATAATCCACTGCCTCTGAATTCAACTCCTGCTTGCCACTCAGGGAATTGTCGTAAGCAGCTTCGACCATCAAGCTCAGCGCGACAAAGTTCTCAGCATCTGACTTCACCGCCGCACGCCCCAGCTCAAATACTTTCGGATACGTCTTCGCATCATAGGCCTTGTACAGGTCACGCGCGTACATCTGGCGCTCGTACTCGGTTACCCATCTCTGGACCTCTTTGGTCTCGGCGTCCTTCTCGCCGCCCCAACGCCGCAAATATTCCTTCGCAGTTGGATAGGCGAAGCGCTGCTGCTCAGCATTTGGGTTGCGTTTGTAGTCAGTCCACTTGGCGTACACGCTCTCCTTCTCGTTGTCGTTGTAAGCCGACGTCATCGTGGGATTGATGGGACTGATCGGAGGCAGATTCGGAGTTGCCGTCGTGGTTGTTTGTGCCGAAGTCGCCGACGTTGCCAGCAAAGCCACGAACGAAATGATGGTCGCGATTAAGAGTTTTGAGTACTTCATCATGCGCGCATCATACAACCGATTAAGACGAGTTGAGAAGGCTGGCTAGCCTTGATCAATCTTCACTCTCACCAGCTTCAACCGGTTGCGAAATTCCACTTCGCTGGCGGTAGTGATGCAACCCTCGCGATAGACTTCTTTCCCGGCAATCATCGTCAAAGCCACGTCACGTCCCGATGACGAAAAGATTAGAGTGTCGATTGGATTGCTCGATGGAGTTTGGTACGCGCCATTGAGAGTGACGATCGCGACGTCAGCTTGCATTCCTGCTTTCAGGGCGCCGACTTGATCGTCCCCCCCGAGAGCGCGCGCGCCGCCAAGCGTGGCAGCAAAGAGCGCGTTGGTAGCATAGACTTCAGTCTGTGATTGGGTCGGCTGAGAACACGGACTGAAGTCAATGCTACTCACCCGCGCCATCAGCGTGGCAAAGCGCGCTTCTTCCAGAATGTCGCAAGTATTGTTGCTCGCCACCGAGTCAGTGCCGATACCGGTGTTTATTCCATGTGCCAGAAATTTTGCGAAAGGCGCGCGACTATGGCGCAGCTTGGCGTTCGATTTCGGACAATGTGCGATGCCCGCGTTAGCGGCTTTGACTAACTCAAGATCGTTGTCATCGACATTGATGCAATGCGCCAGCAGCGGCTTAGTCTCCATCACGCCGTGCCGCTGCAAGTATTGAATCGTCGAGATCCCGGGCGCGTTCCACTCGATGTTCCGGTTCTTCAATCCATCGGCGAAAGTGCCGCGACCTTCGAGAAGAAATAACCTCTCCGCCTCGGACTCAGCGGCGTGCATCATCAGGGGAAAGCCCTCATCGATTGCCAGTCGCGAAATCATCTCCAACTGCGGCGCGCTGACGGTGTAAGGCGCGTGAGGAGAAACTCCCGCGCGCACGAGATCGGTTTGAGCGGCCCGATTTGCGGAAAGCTGCTCGCGCAACTTCGCGACGTTCTCGCCAGCAAGTTTCGCGTCCGGCCCAAACGATTCTTGATAGACGATGCCGCGCAGTCCGATTTGATTGAGGGCTTTGATGGAGTCGATCGCCGACGAACTGGAATCGCCGAGACAGGTTATGCCGGCGCGCGCCGCTTCGATCGCTCCGCACATCGCCGAAACAAATAAATCATCCGGCGTCATCGCCGTCCGCGCGATCGTCAGTTTGCGAAGCCACGCGAAGAAGTCGGTCTCTTCGGCTTCGAGAAATCCGCGCATCACGGTGAGTTCGAGATGCGAATGCGCGTTGACGAGGCCGGGCAGAATGGCAGCTTCTCCAAAGTCGTTGACTTTTGCGTCGGGAAATTTCTTGAGGAGTTCGGCGCGCGTTCCGACCGCGACGATCATCGGACCTTCGACGGCGATCGCGCCGTCTTTGATGGGCGGATCGATGATGGGAAGAATCCAGCGCGCTGCGTAGATGATCGGCATCGATGCGGTAGCATAGACTTCCGTCGTGGATGAGCCAAGCGAGGAAACCAGGCCACTTCAATTTAGAGGAATGAACAGCGCGCCCACGAACGAGCTGTTCTTGGCAGACTTCACGCGGTGATAGCGATTGAGGATTGAAGTGACATAAGCGCGCGTTGAAGGAATGTCGATGCGTGCGATGAATTGTTCTTCCGTCAAAGGCGGCGCGCCGCTCTCGATTCGGTTCCAATCAGCTGCGCGACTCGGCCCGGCATTATACGCCGCCAGCATGCGCGCCTCGCGTCCGGGTACATCGTGATAATCGTCGCTCGCCTTCTGCAAATACCAACAGGCAATTTGAATATTCTGTTCGGGATCCTTCAAGACAGAATCAACTTCACTGGCCGTGCGGCGTTGCATCAGCACACCAGCGTTCGCCGCGGCCCACTCGCGCGCGACCACCGGCGTCACCTGCATCAGCCCAATCTCGCCGTGGCTGCCAGTCTTCCACGGACTGAAATAGGTCTCTTCGTAGGCGATGCTCCAAACCAGATCGGGATCAACCCGATAACGCGCCGCTTCACGCGCAATCACCGCGTCGTATCTATGAATCCAGTACTGATCGAAAGCGTACGCGCCGCAGCCGATCACAATTAGTGCGATGACGATGATGGCGAGTCGCTTCATTCGCTAAATATCCAACCAACTGTGAAGGGAATCAAGCGACGCTGATGTTTTGAGAACAAGAATTAATTAGCGCGCGAGAAGTGGGACCAAAAATCAATTTGCGGCATTGCCCGATCGACACCTTCGTAGCGCAGTCGCAAAGCCTGGGCATCGAGGACGTGACCCTGCAACCAAACCTCGGCCGAGAGCGTCGCGCCGACTTCCAGCGGACCGCCGCTGAGCGCGCGAGCGTTAACGAGAACTTCTAATTTCAGGCCAGCCAAATCGACATAGACCCAATACAGCTCGCTGCCGGAGAGAGGATTCCGCAAAGGCTTGAATGCGATCACACTTCCGCGCAATGCCCAATCATTTTCATGCGCGGCCCGCGAAGGCACCGCCTTTTCGAGCGGGAGCCAGCGCGTGTTCATGTCTCGTGAACAAACCCGCGCGCGATACGCAAGGCCGCATAGCCCGACATACAAGGCGGGTGCGCGAAATCCTGAAAGCCCAACTTCCGTCAAATTTTGAAGTTCGAAAAGCACTTCAGTATTACTGCCATCGCAGTAACCGTGGACTACCGCTTCGCCTTCTTCATCGTATTCCGTCAAAGCCCACGGGCTGACGCGCTGCGTGTAGCGCGCGCGAAAACCTGGCCGGCAATTCGCATAGAAAACGTCACCGGTTTCCGATTCATAAAGCACGGTCCAAACTTCTAAACCGTCGCCGAGTTTCCAACAGCGGCCATGCAAAACCGCGCCGCGCCGCAAGATCTGCGTAGGTTCTCCATGATTTTCAGCGCGCTCAGCGAGAAAGTTGATCGCCTTCTCGCTCGGCACTTCCAATCCGATGGTTTCGAAAGTTGCGTCCATGATGAGAAAGGGCAAAGGGCTAAGAACTCTTTCGTTTTCGCGTCGCAGCCTCCTCGTTGAAGTCGAGCGCAAATTCGTCTTCCTCGTTGCGCGGCGCATGCTTCACAAAGCCGCGAATGTTGCGGCGCGGGCCGCGTGCCGGCTGCGCACCGGCGCGAACCATCTCGGCAAACAGATCGACATCATAGTCAGCTTCGCGCGACATGGTTTCGCGTATCTTGTGCAGCACGGTCAGAAATTTTGGGCGACGATACATAAAACTCAGAACTAATTTCGAATTTCGGTTTCAGTTCCTTCGGAAACCAGGAACTCAGGCGTCACGATCATGGGAACAAAAAATCCGGCTGCGGTATTGAACAATCGAATGCGCGCTTGCCGGCGAACGTTCGCGAGATGACCGAAGTTCCATGTAACTAGATAATCGATTTTGTGAAACGACGCAACCGCTACGTGCAAAGCATCAGCGATGAACTTGCGATGAAAGATTCCGCGCGAGACATAACCTTCTGCGAGAATCGCCACCTCTTCCGTCAACTCAACCTGCTCGAGTCCGCTCACCAGTTTCAAATATGCGGAGCGATGCGGCTCAGACAATCTCTCCAACTCGCTCACCACCAATGGCGAGATGACCGCGCGATACTCAGATAACTCATGTTCCCACCAACGAATCGTCAAGTCGCGACGAAAGGGTTCGCCGTTGTCCAGGTACGCGCCGATGACCGATGTCTCGAGATAAGTGCTTGGATTCATTGATTGATGGCATCAGGCACGGAGCCGCTCTTCGGCATGCTCTCAACGTCCAAAGGTTCGAAACGCACAATGCCTTTTTCAAAATCAAAGATTACGCGATAATGCCGCAGGAAGTTGCCACCGAGAATTCCGCTTTGCAGAAATCCCGCGGTCTCGTTCACTGGATCGAGGTCGAGCACCGCGGCGTTGACCTTGTCTCGACTGTAAGTGCCGATTGCGAGGCGTGGCAGGGAAGCCGTCTTGACGTTCTCCGCAACTCCCGCCGCGCCGTAAACGCGCATGTATCCCGGTTGAATAAATTGCCGCGCTTCTTCCAGCGCCGCCGCCTTTTCGGATAGCACGCTAATCGTCGCGCCTGTGTCGATGATGAAATTCAGTGGCTTCCCGATTCCTTCAATGAGCACCTCGCCACTAAGAAATCCACTGGCGGTCGTCCGTACGGGGAAGTTGATGCCGGGCCGCGGCGGCTCAACGCTCGCCGCCTTTGCGTCGGTGTTCGCAACCGTTTCCGTGTCGTTGTCATGTTTGCGCGAAAGTGAAAGTTTCTTGGCTCCATAATCGACAGAAGTCAGCAAGCGCGAGAGCGCAGAAATCCCGAGATAACCATCCACCGGATTTGTCTCGTCGAAAAAGTGTCGGATGTAAACCGGCACATTCGTAACGCGAACCTCGCCAATCTCAATCGAATTCAGATAGCCGTACACGATTTCAAATCTGCCGCCGCCGCCTACTGCTCGCGCCAAACCACCGCGCGCGACAGGCTTCACCCCGATCTTCTTCGCGGTCTCTTCCGACAAGACCGACATGCCTGAGCCCGTGTCGAGGACGAATCGCAGATATTCTTTCGAACCGTTGACTCTGATTCTGATCAGCGGCCGATCGTCCGGACTGGTGAAACTGATTACTGTTCGATCGGCGCCCTCGAGTCCATACAACGATCCCTGGCGACCTAAGTAGCGAAGAAAATCAATCAAGCCGCGAATGCGCGCGCGGCGTTCTTCGTCAGTGCGCGGCGCAATTATCAGAAAGCGTTCGTAAGCATCCGCAGCTTCTTTGTAGCGCTCGGACCGCGCGGCGGCTTGCCCGAGATTAAAAACGTAATCAGGCTCATTCGGATCGATCGAAGCCGCGCGCCGCAGGCCGAGCACGCACGGGAATATCCGATTCTCGTAATAATCAACCATCGCCAAACCGGCAATCGCGATGGCTTCGTTTTCGTCGAGCGTCAGCGCGGTGCGGAACTCTTCAACCGATTGACGGAATTCACCGGAAGCAAGAATCGCCGCGCCGAGCAACGCATGCGCTCGCGCTGACAAAGGATCGATCGCCAGCACGCGCGCCGCATGATCGTACGAATCCTGAAGCCGCCGTTGCTTGAGCAGCGTGCGACTGAGTCCCAGTCTGGCGTCCGTGTCGTGATCGTTTTTGGTGAGCAAGTCGCGATACATCTGCTCGGCGCGTTCAAAGTCGCCGGCGCGCAGAGCTTTTTCGGCGCGGCTGTGCGCCTTGTCGTTATTGTCAGGTGCGGCGACGGCGGAGTGCGAAACAGTTGCAACACAAAGAATCACCAAAACGATGGGGAACAAAATTGACGGCATTCGTAGATCGGGTTGGAATTTCATGGTTCTGCCTATTTCAGGATCTCGCCTGTCTTCATCGACCAAAGTAAGAGGTCGAGTTCGTCAAAATCGAAGCGGGTGCTGGCAGCAAATTCACGCATGCGTTGCTCAGTTTCCAAATAACGGCCCCGCGTGGTTGGTGGCTTCGGCGAATCGATCACGCCGAGTTCGCAAAGGCTGCGAACGATGTGCTTATCAAGGATGCCGTAACCTTTGAAGCCAATATTGCGCAAAAAGTGGCTTGCCTCTTTGTAGCCCAGCCCTTTTATTCCAGGCGTCCGCGCCAACCAATCGCGGCGATCCAGGGGATCATGAAAGCTGTTCAGCTGATCTCGCAAGCGCATCGAAAAATTTCTGAGCAAGTATTCGCGGGTGGTCACCAAGTGTTCCGCCCGAACGTTGTGAAACCGGTATGCCGGCGGTTTCTTCAGCGCGCGCGTGATGGCAGCCCGATTCCCATCGGCGAGCAACGGCCGGACCGCATCGACTGCGGTTAACCCCATCTTCGCCGACGAGCCTGCGGTGAAAATGCAGTAAACCATCTCTTCCCACAGGCGGCGGTCCGATCCCGTTTGCCAGATGCGGCGGAAGTCGCGCAGCCGCGCGCGAATTTCCTTTTGCCGCTCGGCGTACGACGCGCGCAAGCGATCGATCGTTATCGGTTCGTGATTCGCTTTCACGAGTTTTCAACGAACGAATTCTAGGTTTGGCTTCACAACACTGTCAACGAAGTTTGGTTGCATCATCCGTTCAAGTGTCGCATGTACATCCAGGCGCAAGCGCGGCGCATCAAATTTGCGCTCGTTGCTCTGAGCAGCGTGTTATCATTTCAGATGCGCTTGCGCGCTGACAGATGTTGTATATGGCTCACTTGACCCACAAATTCACCTTCGCGATATTGATTATTGCCGCCACGGTAAGCGTGGGCTTCGCACAGCAAGCAGCGCCCGCCTCGCAGATCGACGCTGTTAGCGCTCCGGCGCAGGGAACCAAACCGGCTAACGATTTAGCTAAAAAGACCGCAAATAATCAGGCACTTGCGCAACCGGCTTACCTAACCCCGATCGGCGGAACTCAGGGCGTGCTGGCTGAACCCCTCGATGGATCCACGATTGCATCACAAGCTGCCGACGAAAGATTCAATCCCGCGTCGTCAGTGAAACTCGCGACCGCGCTGGTAGCGTTGCAGAACTTCGGGCCGGACTATCGCTTCGTCACCGGCATTTGGGCCAACGGAACGATCGATAAAACCACGTCAACTTTGAATGGCGACCTGGTGATCACCGGACGAGACCCATCGTTCCATTACGAACATGCAGTGATGTTGGCGCGGCAGTTGAATCGAATCGGCATTCGGACGGTGACGGGAAAGCTGATCGTTGCGCCGGGCTTCACGATGAACTTCGACTGGTCGGTGAAACGTTCGGGTGAAGAGTTCCGCAACACGCTCGATGCGGCTCGTCGTTCTGACGGTGCCACGCGCGCGTGGCTGGATGAACGAACGATCCTCGGCGACAACTCTAGTCTGAGCGGCGTTCCCAGCGTGGTGGTGAAGGGTGAGATTCTGGTGGATTCAGCGCCGCCAGGCGCGACTGCGCTGTTAACTCACAAGTCGAGCAAATTAGTTGATGTGCTGAAAGCGCTGCTTTGTTATTCGAACAACTTCATGGCGGAGCGAATTGGCGAAACGCTCGGTGGACCAAATGGAGTCAGCGCGGCAGTCACGTCTCGGTTGCATCTGAATCCGGATGATGTGGCGCTTTCGTCGACCAGTGGCCTTGGCATCAACCGAGTCACGCCGCGCGCCATGATGAAAATTCTTCGCGCGCTGCGCGATCAACTCGCGCAGCACAAACTTACTCTGTCCGACATTTTGCCGGTCGCAGGTGTGGATCCGGGGACGTTAGAAGACCGTTACACGGATCCGCTCGAACGCGGTAGCGTCATTGCCAAGACGGGCACATTGGTGCGAACCGATGGTGGCGCGAGTTCGCTGGTAGGGCAGATGAAAACGAAAAGCGGTCGCATCATCTTGTTCGTGATCATGAATCAGCACGGCAACGTGGTTCGCTTCCGCACAAACCAGGACGGGATTGTGGCAGCAATTCAAAACTCGCTCGGCGGTCCCGCGCCGTTTGATTATCGTCCGGTTAATCTCTCGATGCGTTTGGCTGATTCTGAATATGCGGCTGCCAAGGCTCGCGGCGAATACGAGCCGAAGAACTAACCCTCTCGTCTCCTGACATATCGTCAGTTTGAAAGACAAAGTGACAGCCCATCCCGTCACTATGAATGAACCTTCCAATTTCTGTCACCATGAGTGACGCCTGATCTGTGATTTTCCTATGATTTCTGAAGCAAATTGGCACCGGTCGAGCCTGCCTCGCTGGCATACGCGTTGCCAACCGTGTTGACGGGAGTGTATCTCCCGCCCGTCCAGAGTGCGGAAATGAGTTCCAACCAGGCACACATAAATCTTCGCAACAGTTTGATGGCCGCCGACAAGATGTGGGAGGCGACCGTCGATACTCTAACCGACGCCGTTCACATTTTTGGCCCGGACAAGCGTTTGAAGAAAATCAATCGCGCGGGCGAATCGCTCGAACGCGCGCACCGATCCTTTTTGATCGGGCGTCGTTGTTGCGACATGCTGTGGCGGCTCGAAGGCGCGTCGTGCATGGTCGATCGGGCAATGACGAGCGGCGGTGAAGTCGAAGTCGAACTCGATGCCACGAATAAAGCTGAGCGTCATCTTCAGGTTCGCGTAATTCCCCAGACGAAAGATCAGCAGCACGAGACCGCAGCCGGTTGCATCGTAATCGCGCGCGACATTTCTGAGCTGCGCCACGCCGAAGAAGAAGGAAGCAAGAATCGCGCGTTTCTGGCCAGCCTGGCTGACCTGGCGCCCGACGAGATTTACACGCTCGACAAAGATCAGCGCTTTACCTGGATGAACCAGCGCGCGGAAGAAGACAGCGGCCTGACGCGCTCAGTTTTGCTGGGCCAGGAGTTCGCTATGATCGTCGCCTCTGAGACGAAAGAAGACTCCAGTGCGGCAATCAACTGCACCTTGCGTGGCGAGCAAAAGCAATTTGAGTTGCGGACGATCTGCGCGGATGGACGAGTTCGCTGCATGGATGCGCACACGTCGCCGCTATGGCACGACGGCAGTATCACTGGTGTCATGGTCTTCATGAGCGACATCACTGAGAAGAAGCTGGCCCAGGAACGCGCCGCGAAATCAGACAAGTTGCGCGCACTCGGAGAACTCGCTGCGGGTGTCGCGCACAATTTGAATAACTCGCTCACCGTGATTCAGGGCAGAGCGCAACTCTTGTTGATGCGCAGCGCGGAAAATGAGGCTGCGAAAAAGAGTCTCGAAGTGATCACCCAGGCGGTCAGCGACTGCTCGCAGACATTGCGACGGTTGCTCGACTTTTCGCGCCGCAATTCCAGCCGTCATGCGATCCCAGTTGATTTGAGCGAACTGGTGACTTCGAGCGTTGAGATCGCGCGACCCAAGTGGCAAACCGACTCTGGCAATCGCACTGGCACTATCGAGGTGCGCATTGACGCGCCAAAACCGGCGATGGCCATGGGCGATTCGTCGGAATTGCGCGAAGTGGTCCTCAATCTGATCTTCAACGCCGTCGATGCAATGCCGCAAGGTGGCTTAATCGAAATCGGAACTTCTGCCGAGGGATCGACGGCCCGTTTCTGGGTTAAGGACAACGGTGCTGGAATGACCGCGGACGTCGTCGCGAGAATCTTCGAACCCTTCTATTCGACCAAAGGCGAGCGCGGTACGGGTCTGGGATTGTCGGCATCGCACGGCATCATCGAAAATCACGGTGGCGATATCAACGTCGTCAGCGCGCCCGGCAAGGGAACCCGGTTCGACGTGCTGCTGCCGCTACACGAGTCGAAATCGGTCGTGGTGGCGCCGACGCAAACCATCGTTACGGAATCGAAATCAGCACGAGTGCTGGTCGTCGAAGACGAAGAGAACGTCCGCGTGTTGTTGAATGATGCGTTTCGCAATGAGGGTCACGACGTGACCGAAGCAGCGACGGGCGCGGAAGCGCTGAAACGTCTCGATGCCGGCGAGTTTGATCTGATGATTTGCGATCTCGGCTTGCCGGAACTGAGCGGACTTCACGTCGCGCGTTGGGTCAAAGACCATCGTCCTGAATTGCCGGTGATTATCGCGACCGGTTTTGCCGAAATGATCGCCGAAGAAGACTATCAGAAAGCGCGCATCGATGATGTGATCAGCAAACCCTACGCTGTTGCCGATGTGCTGACGCGCGCGAACGCAATTCTCGTCAAACAATCCAGCGACCACCGAGAAACGGTTCTGTTCTAAGACGCGTCCCTCAAACTCACAATCAAAACAAAGCTTGACACGCTGAACGTCGCAGTAAATGATTCAGTTGTTAATGGACAGTTGTCAGTCGATCGAAGATCAGAATCGGACGCGCAGCGAAAGTGCTCGTAGGGTCTTCACAACGGACAACTGACCGCTGTTCGACCCTTCATTATGCCTGACATTCTTCTTGTCGAAGACAAAGAGAGTCTGCGAAAGGTCCTGCGTTTGACGCTGGAGCACGCAGGCTATTCGGTGACCGAAGCTGCCGAGGCCAGCGCTGCCGTGCGCGAAGTCGGGCGCGTTCCGTACAAAATCGTGCTCACCGATCTGCGCATGCCGAACGGTTCCGGCCTTGATGTGCTGCGTGCCTCGAAGAACGCCGACAGCGATGTCCCGGTGATCGTGATGACCGCGTACGGCTCAATTGATGAAGCCGTGGAGGCGATGAAAGAAGGCGCGCAGGACTTTCTGCAAAAGCCGGTCGATTCGAATCACTTGCTGCTGCTGGTTGAGCGCGCGTTGGAGCAGTCACGCCTGCGGACCGAAAACATTTTGCTCCGCGAGGAATGGTCAAAGCGCTACGGATTTCCGCGCATCATTGGCGAATCGGAAGCCATCAAACGCACTGTCGCCGAGACGCAGCGCGTCGCGCAAACCGAAGCAACAGTCTTGCTGCTGGGTGAATCCGGCACGGGCAAAGAACTGTTCGCGCGCGCGGTGCATCATCTTTCAAATCGGCGTGACAAACCTTTCGTGGCCGTCAACTGCGCGGCGATCCCGGAAACTCTGATAGAAAACGAATTGTTCGGTCACGAACGAGGCGCCTTCACTGGCGCGGGCGATCGACGGCTGGGAAAATTTGAATTGGCGTCTGGCGGCACGATCTTTCTCGATGAGATCGGCGAGCTGCCTATCGCGGTGCAGGGAAAACTGCTCCGCGCTATCGAAGAGAAAGCTATCGATCGCATCGGCGGGCGCGGGCCCGTGCCAGTTGATGTGCGGGTGGTTGCTGCGACGAACAAAGACTTGCGCGCGGCGGTTGATAACGGTGAATTTCGTGGTGACCTTTTTTTTCGGCTAGCTGTCTTTCCGATCGAGATTCCGCCTTTGCGTGAGCGCGGCGACGATGTAGTTCTGCTGGCGAGAAGCTTTGCCGCAGAACTTGGTAAAGAGTTGCGCGGACGCGAAGCGACTCTGAGCGAAGCCAGCCTGCAAGCCCTGCGCGAACAACCCTGGCCCGGCAATGTGCGCGAGCTGGAAAACTCGATTGAGCGCGCATGCATTCTCGCGGATGCCAGCGAACTCCAGCCTCACGATTTTGGTTTTACAACCTCCACCGCGACCGACGCAAAAACATTTGGCTTCGACATTTCCGGCACACTGAGCGAAGCTACTGAACGTGCCGTGCAAATGGTCGAGCGACAAAAGATTGGCGAGGCGCTGAACGCAGCAGACGGCAACAAAACGCGCGCCGCTGAAACCTTGGGTGTGAGTTACAAGACGCTCTTGACCAAGATTAAGGACTATAATCTGTAATCGAATGAGCGACGACCGGAACGATAGTCCGAATTCCGAAAGCCCAAGTCTCAAATCTCAAGCTCTCAGTCCCGAGAGCGACTCGGAACCTTCCCATTCGATGCCTGCCGGCGAAAGCGGTCTGCACCGCGACGCATCGACCGCCGAAATTTCGGGCGAGACCATCGATGTCGTGGGCGAAGCGACGGGCCAGTTTCCGCGGCCGGCTTCAAGTGATCCGACCGGTGGCGAACACACCGGTAAGCATGCTTTCATGGTCGGCGCCGGGATCCTGATCAGCCGCATCATCGGCGTCATACGCCAGCGCGTGTTCGCGCATTACCTCGGCACTTCGGACGCCGCCGGCGCATTCAGCGCCGCGTTCCGCATTCCAAATTTCCTGCAAAATGTTTTCGGCGAAGGCGCCCTCTCAGCGTCCTTCATTCCGGTTTACGCGAATTTGCTCGCGCGCGGCGACAAGAAAGAAGCGTCGCGTGTCGCTGATGCCGTCTTGACGCTACTAGCGTTGGCGGTTTCAGTCATCGTTTTGATTGGCGTGCTGACGACACCTCTGTTCGTTCGGCTCTTTGCGGCGAGTTTTGACGCAGCTACTCGGGACTTGACCACGCAGCTAATTCGCATTTTCTTTCCCGGCGCCGGCCTGCTGGTACTTTCAGCGTGGTGCCTCGGCGTACTCAACAGTCACCGCAAATTTTTCCTCTCTTATACCGCCCCAGTCGTCTGGAATCTGGCAATCATCGCGACGCTGATTTGGTTTGGCCGGCGCGAAGATCAGTTTCATCTGGCAACGCTGACTGCGTGGGGCTCGGTCGTTGGCAGCGCGCTTCAATTTGCCGTGCAGATGCCAACGGTACTGCATTTGATTCGCCGGCTGCGGCCAGTCTTCGACATTGCCACCGAAAACGTGCGCACGGTCCTGCGCAATTTCTTTCCAGTCTTCATGAGTCGCGGCGTGGTGCAAATTTCCGCGTTCGTTGACGCGATGCTCGCCGGATTGATCAGCCCTCAGGCAGTCGCCGCTCTGACTTACGCGCAGAGTCTCTACACACTTCCGGTCAGCTTATTCGGCATGTCGGTCTCTGCGGCTGAGCTGCCGGAGATGTCGAGCGCGCTCGGTTCACGCGACCAGATTTATGATCAGTTGCGACATCGGCTCGATGATGGACTGCATCGCATCGCGTTCTTCATTGTGCCGTCTGTGATGGCGATGATGGCCTTCGGCGATGTAATGACCGGCGCGTTGTATCAAACCGGACGATTCAATCGCGCGGACTCGACTTATGTCTGGGGGATTCTGGCCGGTTCAACCATCGGCTTGCTCGCATCGACGCAGGGTCGATTGTACGCGTCAACTTACTACGCACTGCACGACACGCGCACGCCGCTTCGTTACGCGATTATTCGAGTCGCGTTAACGACTGGACTTGGCTACCTGTCCGCCATCCCTTTGCCAAGGCTCATCGGAATCGATCCCAAGTGGGGCGCAGCCGGATTGACGGCGTCGGCCGGCATCGCCGGTTGGGTTGAGTTTGCTCTGCTGC
>JAJPKD010000225.1 GCA_021323895.1 Acidobacteriota bacterium
CGCCCAAAAATTGCTCGGCAAAATCATCGTCGGGAAAACCAAGAGGAAACTGTATCGAAAACTCTTTCGCGTACGCAGGGACTTTGTCGCGATCGTCTTCGCCGCCGACGTTCAACCCAATCACTTGCAGACCCTGATTGGCATACTGCTGCTGCAACTTCACGAGATGCGGTGTCTCAGCGCGACAGGGCTCGCACCATGTCGCATAAAAATCCAGCACGACCACCTTGCCTTTGAAGTTATCGAGCGTCATGCGCTGATTGTTGATTTCCATTGTGCCAAGCTTCGTGATGTGTTTGGGCGTCGGCATGGACTTGCCCGCGGAAGGCGACGAATTCGCGGGCTGAACCGTTTGTTTCCGGCATGAACTGCAAGCGGACAGCGCGCCGAACACTAATGTTATGGCAAGAATTTTATGTCTGCCGTCAATCATCATTACCGCCTGGTTTACCGTTGTCAGTTTCCGGTGCGGGAGCTTCTGGCATCTCAGCGCGATTTATTTGCTGTCCCGGCACGCGATATTCTTCGCTGGTCCATTTGTCGAAATCAATCAGCTTGCAACGCTCGGAACAAAACGGACGCCATGGGTTGCCTTCCCACTCCACCGGTCTCCCACAAGTTGGACATTTGCGCACACAGCCAAATTAGAAAGTATGCCGGGAAAAGTAAAGGAGTCCTGAACAAACGTGCGCGGGCTGGCGTAGAATAAGTAGCGCAATCTGAAAAATTGCGCTTGTGCGACTTCGCAAATTAACAATTTGCACTATAAATCATGTCCGAATACAAAGACAAATTTGACGACTTGACCAACGCTGCGAAACGCAAGGCGCGTGAACTTGACGAGAAGCTCGGCGCCAGCGGCATCGTCGAAGATACCGCGCGCGTTGCCGGCGACGCAGCGCGACGCAGCGCCAAAACGATCGCTGAGGGCGCGGAACATTTGCGCACCGAAGCCGGACGGATGGCCGACGATCCGAAGCTCCGCGAGAACGCGCGCAAAGCGGCTGACGAAGCCAAACGTCACGCGAAGGAAGCCGGCAAGGCTATTCGCGATGCAGCCACTGACGCGGGAAAGATTATTCGCGACGCGGCTGGGCCAGCCGGGAAAAAAGCTGAAGAAGTCTTCGATGAAGCGGCCAGCTACATGGGCTCGGCGGCGAAGATGGCCGGCAAAGGAATGAAGGCAACGCGCGCCACCGCCGCCGCGACTGCCGGAATCGTCAAAGCGAAAGACTGGGTGAAAGAGAACCCGGGCAAGGCCGCCGCGGTGACGGCCTCGCTCGTGCTCGGCATCCGCGCGGGCGCTGCGCTGCCGGGTCTCGACATCGTGCTGCTCGGCACGCATCCGCATTGGCTCACTCATTCGGCGCTGCCGGTTTGGGGATTGAAAAAGGCGAGCGAAAAGTTCGACGAGTATTTGAAGAAGCAGGAAGCGCGCATCGCCGCGGGTGAGTTGGACGAAGCCGAACGCGAACGCGTCGAGTTCCAACGCAAGATGGCAAAGTATGTCGGCGCGCCCTTGCTCGGCGCCTTTAGTTGTGCGATGGGCGCGACGCTCTTCGCGCAGATCGTAAATCCCGTCGGCATCACGGGCGCACCAATCAGTTGGATTCTCGGCGGCAATCCTTTCCTCGACGGCGTGTGGTTATTTGCCAACGGCGTGATCTGCTTTCACCAGGGTTACAAATTTTTCATGATCGCGCTGGCGGACCAGGAAGAAGTGAATCGCGTGGTGAGAGAGATTAAGGGTTTGCTGCCGGCGGCTTCTTAGTTATCGCTTTCGTTTCCTTGCCGGAGCGCGTTTGGGCGTCTCGCGCTCAATCTGCTCCAGCCATTTCAATTCCAACTCAGTCTGTGCGATGACGAGTCTTAGCATCCATACCGCCTCGTGATAAGGGTGACCGACCTCTTTCAGCACATCTTCTAACGTCGCTTTTTCTTCGATCAGCTTTTCCTCAAGATGTTTCCGTCGCCGTTTTAACTGCTGCGCAAATGCCCGCGGACGAGCTTGCCACGAAAGCGCCAACCAGGTTTGAAAAGGCTCGTGGACTCTTGCGTTCGTCCAATGTGGAGTCTCCAGCGCATCGGCCAGACGCTGCCGCCCTTCCTCAGTCGTTTGAAAGACCCGGCGCTCCGGTCCCGCCGATGACGACGCGTCTTCGGTGACGCGAATAAGTCCCAGCCGCGTCAGCTTGTCGAGCGAATAGTAAACCTGCGGTCGCGACACCGCCGCCCAGTCTCGAATTTTTCGGTCCTCAAGCGTAGTGTTCGTTTCGTAGCCATGCATCGGTCTCTCAGCCAGCAGACTGAGGATCACCAGGTCCGGTGTGGTAAGCCGCTCGCCGCTCTTCCGATCAGCCTTTCCAGCCTGGGCTAATTTTTTCCTATTGACAGGCTTCATCACAGTCGCTATTATCTCGCTAGTCTAAATTAGACTAGTTACTTTTATCAAGCCACAAATGCAGGCTGTATGAGCAAGAAATCAATCGTCGTCGCAGCGCTGATAACTGGCGTTCTTCTGGCCATTCTGACTGGAATTCACGCGGCACGAGCTCAGAAAGAAAGGGCAACTATGGTCAACAAATCAACTCCAATCCTGCATGTTAAGAGCGTTGAGCCCAGCCTGAAGTTCTGGACCGAGCGCTTCGGCTTCCACAAGACGATCGAGGTGCCAGAGGGGAATCATCTGGGCTTTGTGGCGCTCGAAAATGACAAGGTCGAAATCATGTATCAGACCTATTCGGGCATGAAATCAGACGCCGCGAACCCGCTAGCCGCCGCCGTAGATCAAGGCCCGAGTTTTCTATTCATGGAGGTCCCGGACATCAAAGCCGCCGAAAGCTCGCTCAAGGGCGCAGATATCGTGCAACCGATTCACGACACGTTCTATGGCTCAAAGGAAATCGTCGTCAAGGAGCCGGGCGGCCACTTCGTCATCTTTGCGCAATTGCCTTCACGCTAGGCAACAACTAAATCAAATTATCGTAATCGGAAACGGCAGAAAGCAAAGCACGAAAACGATCAGTGTAACGACTGCGATGATCGTGCGCGCCAGACCGAGCGGCTCCATCTGTTCCGGCTGCGGATGACGCACACGCAACATGATGGCGAGGAGCACGACGTAAACGAAGCCGCTCGGGCTGCCATGCCACCTCCAACCAAGCACTGAAATCAAAGCCATCGTCACGAACGCGGTCACCCCGATCCAGCGATGAGCGTTCTTGCCGAAGATCGAAAACGTTCCGTGCCCGCCGTCGAGTTGGCCCACCGGCATCAGGTTCAAGCTCGTCACCAAGGCGCCGACCCAAGCCGCAAAATAGAAAGAATTGATTACTGAGTTGTCCAAGTCCTTCTTGAGAATTCGCGCGAGCAACCGAAACAGCAAGGGGTCGTTGAAAGTTAGCGTGCCGCCACTGGCAACCGCATCACCGGCAACCATCGGCGCGTGATGCAGCGTCAACACGCCGACGAATGCAATCGGAAGAATCACAATGAACCCTGCCAATGGTCCTGCCAAACCGATATCGAACAACGCGCGGCGCGATGGTACCGGCGATTTCATGCGAATGAAGGCGCCGAAGGTCCCGGGAATCAGCAGCGGCGGCTGTGGAATGAAAAACGGCAGCGTCGCATCGACGACGTAGTGGCGACAGAAAAGATAGTGGCCGAACTCATGCGCCGTCAGGATCGCGAGCAACGATCCCGAAAAAAGCAATCCCTGCGCAAGAAAGTACGGGTGCAGAATTGCGTACTTGAGAATTCCAAAGACCGTGGCCAGATACGACCACGGCAGCATGAGAATCGATCCGGCAACACCGCGAATCCCGGGGGGCGCGGCGGTACTCAAATCCACATCAGGCCCGGCCATCATGATGCCGCAGATCGTCGTGGTCAGAGCGGTAATTAAAAACAGTGCCGCATGCAGAACCAACTGACGGGCGGTTGGTTTGGGCGCGGCACGAACGTAGGCCGAGGATGCGTGAGGCAGAACTGGAATCTGTTCAGCTATTTCGGACATCGAGCGAAAGTCTGGCAGCGTGAGTGATTAGAATAAATTTGGCTGGCTTCGGTTGCAAACAAACAGAATTGGGAGTGATCCGGAAATATGTCAGACGCCCGCGTTCCCGTCATTCGCACCGCCGTTATCATGACTTTGAAGTTCTTTTCCCGGCTTGAATCGAATAGTCTTGCCGAGTGGAATCGCGACTTCCTCGCCGGTGCGCGGGTTACGGCCGACGCCGCGCTTGCGCGGCTTGACGATGAAGACACCAAATCCGCGCAACTCGATTCGATCACCACGTGACAGCGCATCTTTCATCGAATTGAAGAGCGCCTCAACCGCTTGTTCGGCCTTCAGTTTTGGAATTCCGGTTTCGTCGGCAAGTCGGTTGATGATGTCGAGCTTAATCACGAGCGTAGCCTACAGCTTATGCGAAAGATTCGCGGATTTTCAGGTTGGGAAAGCTTTTGAATATGCGCGGCGATAATAGAAAGCACCGCGCCCACTGTCAAGCGTTTGCCAGAACCGATCAAGGCGTAGCTCGGGCGGCAGCAAATTGATCAGCCGCATCGAATAGTTTGACAATAAAAGGAGACGACAGATAACCTCGATTGGAGTACGAACCGTCCGCTGAACGAGGCGAGCGTTTCCGTCGTATTAGCAAAGATGTTTGGTAAGCCATCAACGCAGCCGCCGCCATTCGGCACCATCCACCCGGACGATGATCGCGATATCGAAATTCAGCGACCCAAAGATGCTGCGCGCAAGCACCTGTGGCAGGAATCGCGCTTGCTGGTTCGCGACCTGATTTTCGCGCTCATGGTTTTGGCACTGGTGATGGTCTTTATCATTCAGCCGGTCAAGGTCGAAGGCACATCGATGTTGCCTTACCTGCACGATGGCGAGCGCATCTTTGTAAATAAACTGGTTTATTACGATGACTACAAATGGGCGCCGCACATTTATCGCGGTGACATCGTCGTCTTTTGGTTTCCCGAGGATCCTTCGAAGAGTTACATCAAGCGGGTGAACGGACTGCCCGGGGACACGGTTGAAGTTCACGACGGCCGCGTGAACGTGAATGGGCGCGATTTGGATGAGCCATATCTCGATTCGCACTTGAACATGTCGCACGCCAGCAAGCCGCCGACTTATGTGAAGCCGGGCTATTATTTTGTGATGGGTGACAATCGCGATAACTCCAGCGATTCGCGCATTTGGGGACTGGTGCCTAAGAAATATGTTTACGGGAAAGCCCTGTTTCGCTATTGGCCGCTGGGCGCGGCGAAGATAATCACGCGCGACACGCACAATACTTCGATTCCGCCGGGCGCGAACTATCCACGCGACGCGGACGGCGTGCCTGATTCGGACGATAGGTAGCATAGACTTTAGTCTGTGAGTTAAAGACACCCGCAGACTAAAGTCTACGCTACATCGATGACTGACTGGCTAAGATACATCTCGATGATCTTTTACGCCCCGCTGCGCGGCATGCGCGAAGTGCGTGATCGCGGAGGACTGTTTCCCGCAATCATCTGCGCGTATATCTCCCAAGTCGTCTATGCATTCGTTATTCAGTGGCTGGTCGGCAATGCATCACTATTCACGCGGCCGCAAGTCATCGCCAGCAGTTTTTTCCAGGCTGCAACGTCGCTGTTGCCGATTCTGATCGTGCTGGTCCCGTTGCTCGCGCTGACCTCCAACATGTTCGATCGACGCGGCAGCTTCGGCCTGGTTCTGCAACAAGAGTATGCGTCTCTCGGTTCAGTGATCTTCTATGCGCTGATTGGGGCGAACCTCGTCACGATCCTGATTTCGATCTTTTTTCACTACAGCGGTGTGCAGGCAGCTTACGTGGCCAATTCATTGCAATCGGCCGAACAGATCAAATCGATGTTTCGTCTGCCGGCGGAAGTACAACGTCAGTTGGAAATCGAATTGAAGGATCCGGCGTTTATTGCCGGCAGTTTGTTCCGCACTGTCAAGATTGGCATTTTCACCGTCGGGACCATTGAAGCTGTACGCAAAGTTTTCCGTCTATCGATCGTCCGATCGATTGCGGTGATTGCCCTGAGTTACATTGGCGCGATCATTCTGTCGCCGATTTGGACCTTGCTGTTTACGCGCGTCATCGGCTCGCCCTTCATTCTGCTGATGCTGTTTCTGCTGCTCCGCGGATATTTCACCGGCATCGTCAGCAATCAACGCGCGCGCGCGGCGTTCAAACAGAATCTCGAAGCCGCGACGATCAATCCGCGCGATTCGTCGGCGCATTACAACCTTGGCTTGATACATCAGAATCGCGGCGAATTGGATCAGGCGCGCGAGCGTTTTCAGCGCGCGATCGAAATCGATCCGGACGAATTGGACGCGCATTATCAACTTGGCCGGATTGCTCGAGCGCAAGGACGCTTGGCTGAAGCGATTAGTCACTTCGAACAAGTTGTGGTGCGCGATCAGTTTCACGCGCAGAACGAAATCTGGCGCGAGATCGGCGCGACGTATCTCGCCGCCGGACAGTATGGTGATGCGCGCGATGCGCTGGAGAAGTTTCTCGATCGCCGTAATAACGATCCGGAAGGCTTGTACTTGATCGGCCGCGCCTTTGCCGGTCTGGGCGACACGCAGGAGGCAACCAGTTCAATGCAAGCGTGTATTGAGGCAGTGAAGAGCGCGCCGGCTTACAAGTATCGGATGGAAAAGCGCTGGCTGAACGAAGCGCAGCAGTTACTGAAAGGCCGAAAGGCAATAGGCAGCAGGCAGTAGCGTCGGTACGCACGCCTCCGGCGTGCAGTCTCTGGTATCGACCGAGCACGCCGGAGGCGTGCGTACCCCCGGGAGAAATCATGAATTGTCCTTCTTGCGGCGCTGAGATAGCAGCTGGTGGAACTTTCTGTGGCCGTTGTGGCACGCGCATGGAAGCCGCGCCCGCAAGTGGTCACTCAATTAACATTGATGCAGACGGCCAGGGCATGGGCCGTGGCTACAGTTACCAGATTGAACATCAGCCTGCGTTCTCGCTCGCCATCCTGAAGCTGCAAGCCGAGCAATCGATCATGGCCGAAGCCGGAGCGATGGTCTCGATGTCCGCAAACGTCGAGTTGCAATCGCAGATGAAGGGCGGCTTGCTCGGCGCCTTGAAGCGCGCGGCGGGAGGCGAATCTGCGTTTGTCTCGACGTTCACGGCGCGCGGCGGTCCGGGAGAAGTCACGTTGGCGCCGGGCGCGCCGGGTGACATCGCCGCGATCGAGATGCGCAATCAAACTTTCTTTGTGCAGTCGAGTTCGTATCTGGCCGGCGATGCCAGCCTCGTTGTGGATACGAAGTGGGGCGGCGCAAAGTCCTTCTTCGCAGGTGAAGGTCTGTTCGTGCTAATGGTGCAAGGCCAGGGTTTGTTGCTCGTGTCTTCCTTCGGCGCAATTCATCGCAAGACTTTGCAGCCGGGTGAACGTTACGTCGTCGATACCGGCCATCTCGTCGCGTGGGAAGGCACCACGCAATACACTCTGCGGAAAGCCGCGGCCGGATTCTTTCGCAGCATGGTCAGCGGTGAAGGCATCGTCGCCGAGTTCACGGGACCGGGCGAGTTGTTAGTTCAAACGCGCAACCTTGCGGCATTGGCCGGATTGCTCAAGCCATTCTTCCCGTCACAATCGGGAAGCGGCGGCAGTGGATTTAGTATTAATCTCGGCGGGTAAAGCTCGCCCCGTGGTATTCAAAGTACAATTGAGGTAACTTACACTGGGTGATTGAAATGTCAATTTCAGAGGCAGAACTCAGAGCAACGGTCAAAGCGGCGATGACCGAAGCGCTAGTAGAACAACGCGCTCTTCTGCGCGAAATAATCGAAGAAGTGATTGAAGACATCGCACTGTCACGCGCGATTGATGAGGGCATGAAAACTCCAATCGTGTCCCGCGAGGAAGTATTCGCGGCTCTGGACTCCCAGTGAAGACAATATTTCGAACCAGTTTCCTGCGAGACTTCAAAGCTGTTCGGGATAAGCAATTGCTTTCACGTTTGAAGGGCATGATCGAGAAGTGGAGACTGCCGATTCACTGGCCTTGGTGCCGGGTGTTAAGCAACTCAAGGGACAAACGGATCATTATCGAATCCGAGTTGGTGACTATCGTCTGGGGCTAATTCTTCAAGATGATGTCGTGACATTCGTGCGATTTCTCCATCGCAGAGAAATCTATAGATACTTTCCGTGATGAGCGTACTTTCCAACAACGCAATCCTCGCCCTCGAAGACGGCCGCGTCTTCCGCGGACGATCGTGGGCCGCCGCAGGCGAAAGCGTCGGCGAGATGGTCTTCAACACTTCCATGACTGGTTATCAGGAAGTACTCACCGATCCGTCCTACGCGGGCCAAATCGTCTGCATGACGTATCCGCTGATCGGCAACTACGGCGTTAACAGCGAAGACCCAGAATCGTCGCGGCCATGGGTTGAAGGATTCGTGGTGCGCGAAGCGAGCCGCATGCGTTCGAACTGGCGCGCGGAGGAATCGCTGGACGATTACCTCAAACGTTGGAACATCGTGGCCATCGATCACATCGACACGCGCGCGCTCGTGCGGCACATTCGCGACAAAGGCGCGATGCGTGCTTGTCTTTCAACTGTCGATACTGAGGCGGATGCTGTAATCGAAAAAGCACGTAAATCTCCGCCGATGGAGAATCGCGAACTAGCGAGCGTAGTGACGACGAAGCAAGCTTACGAAGTTCCGGCTGTGAATCGTGAACGATTTCACGTCGTCTGTTACGATTTTGGCGTAAAGACAAATTCGTTGCGCGAACTCGCAGCAGCGGGTTGCCGCGTTACAGTTGTTCCATCAAACACTCCGGCAAGCGAAGTTTTCGCGATGAAACCTGATGGCGTGTTTCTTTCGAATGGTCCGGGTGATCCGGCATCGATGAACAAGGAAGTCGAAGAAGTGAAGCGCGTCGCACAGTCGGGCACGCCAACGTTCGGCATTTGTTTCGGTCATCAATTACTGGGACGCGCATTCGGCGGCCAGACTTTCAAACTGATATTTGGTCATCGCGGCGGCAATCAACCCGTGAAAGATTTTCGCGACGGCCATGTCGAGATCACTTCACACAATCACGGCTTCGCGGTAAAGGCCGACACACTGCCACCCGACGTGGAAGTAACGCACATCAATCTCAACGATCAATGCGTCGAAGGCATGCGCCACAAGACGCTCCCGATCATCTCAGTCCAATACCATCCCGAAGCCGCACCCGGCCCACACGATGCGGAACATCACTTCGCAGACTTTATTAGATTGATGGAAAAGCAGAGTTAGCGACGCACCGTTTGTGACCCCGAATTCAGCGGCGCGGCCGGTGACAAGAGTTACTTTGAAGATTCAAGGAGAGCACGATGAAAAATCACCCGGTACTCCTGACCTTTAGTTTGGTTCTGACGCTGTTGTTTGGCGCCTTCAAGTATGGTGCAGACAAATCAGCCAACGCCCGCAGCCTCAATGGCGGTAGTTACACGTCAGCTTCCGGCGGTCTCAAGCCGGGAGAGTACGCTTGTTATGGCTCCGGAGGCCAACTCCTGATCGGACTCGGCTTTAAGGTGCTTTCAGGCAATCGCTACACCGACTTGGATAACAAAGAGCACGGGACCTTCAGTATCGCAGGCGACACGGTGACGTTTCGCGGTGGGCATCTGGATAGCCAGGTGGGACAAAATCTTAAGGACTACAAGTTCACCATCCACTCAGCGTCATGCGAGCCGTTCAACTAAACAACCTGCGCGAGGGCCACAGATCTCCCACGATGCGAAACATCAGTGACTTGTTAAGTTGATGGACCAGCGGAACGCAAATTAACAACTTGCGTTACTTTTGCGGCTTCAATTCGCCGGTGAGCAAGTCAGGCCGGACCCGCGCCATCTCTTCGGGAGTCGTGCTTAAGGTTGGTCGCGCGAGTTCGCCGATCGGTTCCGGCTCCGGAGGACTCACGACGGCTTCTTCGATCACTTCGGCAATCGTTTCGCTGCCGCGATGTTCCAACAAGTGGCGATAACTCACGGTGAGAATTGCGATGACCGGAATCGCCAGAAAAATTCCGGCTACGCCCGCAATCTCGGCACCGGCGAGAATCGCGAGAATTACCGCCAATGGATGAAGATGAATTCCCTGCCCGATGATGCGCGGATAGATCACATAGTCCTGAACGACGCGCAACACCCCC
>JAJPKD010000317.1 GCA_021323895.1 Acidobacteriota bacterium
TAAATTTTTACGCTTTTGTTTTGCTTCCCTGATCGTCACGACGCTTTGCGCGATAAGCGCAATGGCACAAGGAACTGTGACGGGTGGCATCACGGGCACCGTCATGAATCCTAATAAGGAAGTCGTGGCGGGAGCTACGATCACTGCAAAGAACAACGGCACAGCCAAAGAAGCCACCGCCACAACTGACGACAACGGTGGCTTTCGCGTTGTAAACCTTGAACCCGGCACCTACACGGTAAGCGTGAACGCGACCGGGTTTGCCGCCTTCTCCAGCCCGTCTGTCGTCGTCGAGGTCGGTCGTTTGACGAACCTGGAAGTCCCTCTCTCGCTGCAAGGTGTCTCTGGCGGAACCGTAACCATCACGGCCGAGGCCCCGGTTATCAATACGTCGCAGCAGGACTTTTCGTCCAACGTCAATCAAACGACGATTAACGAATCGCCGATCAATGGCCGTCGCTGGTCAAACTTCGCGATTCTGACTCCGGGCGCGGTGCCGGATGGCACTTTCGGATTGATCAGCTTCCGCGGCATCTCTGGTCTGTTGAATAACAACACCGTCGATGGCGGTGACAACAACCAGGCATTCTTTGCCGAAGAGCGCGGCCGCACTCGTATTCCTTACGTTATTAGTCAAGCATCAATCAAAGAGTTTCAGGTGAACACCTCGAGTTACTCAGCCGAGTACGGTCGTTCGGCCGGCGGCGTGACTAATGCCGTCACCAAGTCAGGAACGAATGAACTGCATGGTTCCGGTTTCTTATACGATCGGAACAACAAATGGGGAGCCCGCAATCCGCTGGCAACCAATTCGGTTTTGGTGAACGGGGTTTTCACCCCGGTGGGAATCAAGCCCGTTGACGTTCGCTATCAATTTGGCGGCACCATCGGCGGACCGATCGTTAAGGACAAAGCGTTCTTTTTCTTCAGCTACGATCAGCAGAGACGAAATTTCCCCGGCTTGTCCAGGTTCACCGATCCCAACTTGTTGAATACCATAACCGCCGCGAATCGAACCACCCTGATCGCCCGCGGTCTAACTGACACCCAGATCACTTCGGCGTTGAATTTTCTGAATAGCCTCAGCGGCACGCTGCCTCGTCGTGGCGACAACCTTATCTTTTTGCCGAAGGTTGATTGGCACGTTAATTCCAAGAACGTGTTCACGGCGACTTACAACTGGTTGAAGTGGGATTCGCCCGCCGGCATCCAGACGCAAGCCACGAACACGCGCGCCAGAGATAAATTTGGTGATGACTTTGTTCGTGCCAGATTCCTGAATCTGCGGCTCGCTTCGACGATTTCCAACAGCTTGATTAACGAAGCTCGTTTTCAGTATGGACGCGACTTTGAATACGAGTTCAGCCAGCCGCCGTTGCCCGGGGAGCCGACCAATTCAGTGGGTGGCAGGTCTCCGCAGACTTTCATCAACAACGGCTTCACTTTCGGAATTCCTGAATTCCTCGAACGCGTCGCCTTCCCTGACGAACGCCGCACGCAGTTCGCGGATACGATGACCTACACGACCGGCAATCACACTCTGAAGTTCGGTGGCGATGTGAATCACGCCAAGGACATCATCAACAACCTCCGCTTTAGCGGTGGCGAGTTCAACTACACCGGCGCGAACGGTCTTCCGGACTTCATCGTTGACTATACGAATTTCACCACCAACGGTGCGATTCGTGCGCTCGTTCCCGGACCAGCCGGTTCGGCCACGGCAAACCTCGGTGTTTGCTTTGGCTCCACCCGGCGCGCGGGACAGTGCTATGGCGGCAACTTCAATCAGGGCTTAGGTGTCTTGGGATTGACGCTGAGCACTAACGATTACAACTTCTTCCTTCAGGACGATTGGCGCGTGACGCCGCGTTTGACGCTCAATCTGGGATTGCGTTACGAGTATCAGCAGAACCCCACGAATGCGGCGGTTCGGATCAATCCAGCGCTCCCGCAAACCGGAAATCGCGTGAGCGATAAGAACAACTTTGGCCCGCGAGTGGGTTTTGCTTTTGACGTCAATGGCGACGGCAAGACTTCTATTCGTGGCGGCTATGGCGTTTATTTCGGACGTGTCATCAACTCCACGGTCTATAACTCGCTCATCAATACCGGCGTCGGAACCGACGTGGCCCAGCGGCAGGTGACTCTACAGGCTGCTAGTGCTGGTTCGCCAATCTATCCGAACCTGCTGACGGCGGGAACCTTGGTTCCCAGTGCCGTTCAGTATTTTGCGTCGGATTTCCAATTGCCGCGTATCCAGCAATTGGATGCGGTCTTTGAACGTGAGATTGCGCATAACACCGTCGTGTCAGCTTCGTACTTGTTCAGTTATGGCCAGTACCTACCCAACTTTGTTGACACAAATTTGCCGGCGCCCGGCACAATAAACTATCAGTTTGTGAACGTGACGGCGGTGGGTGGACCCGCGGATGGGCAAGTTGTTCGCATGCCGATTTTCCTTGGCGCTAGCCAACGGACCGCTTTTACCACTGCCCGGCCAAACCCGCTCTACGCTCAAATCACTGAAATTCGCAGCAATGTATTTTCCAAGTACAACGCGCTGGTTCTTCAGTTCAATCGTCGTATGACGAGGGGATTGCAGGTGCAGAGCAATTACACGCTGTCGCGGGCATACGACAACGGTCAAAGCTCGGTGACGTTCACGTCGAATAACCTGCCTTTCAATGCCTTCGATCAAGCCGGTGAGAATGCGCTCTCCGGGTTTGACCGGCGTCACAAGTTCACCTTCAGCCTGGTCTATAACACCAGCTATAAGAACAAGAGCAACAAGGCGGCGCGGGCGCTGTTGAATGGTTGGACGATCTCGCCGATCCTCAATTGGTTCTCCGGACAGCGCTATACCGGCAACGTGTCTGGTTCGATCAGCGCATCGGCCGCGGGCTTTACACCCAACGCCGCGACCGGCCTTTGTATCGGACCTCCGGGTAGCGACCCAGCCACTACCCCGGCGTGCTTTACGCCTGGTGGCGGTATCAATGGTTCGGGCGGAGCCACGCGGTATCCGGGGCTGCCCCGCAACTTCTTCAAACAGCCCTCGATTCAGTTCCTCGATCTGCGCGTTTCACGTCGCTTCCCGATTGGCGAAAAAGCCAAAATCGAAGTACTGGCTGAGGCCTTCAACTTCTTCAACCGGACCCAGGTTACCGGCGTGAACACGACGCTCTATAACCTCTCTGGTACTACTCTGACCTTTAACCCGAGCTTTGGACAAACGACCGGCGCCGACAGCACGCTCTTCCGTGAGCGCCAGGTGCAGTTGGCCGTCCGCTTCGAGTTCTAAACGGCCGCTCAACTTTTCCAACTCTGGGCGCGTCCTTCGGGATGCGCCCTTTTTGTTTTTGCCTCGAGCGCCGATTACGTCGTGTCAGGCGCACCGCTTATACTTGGGGAGATCATGGCGTCGCACGAACAGTTTTCGCAGGATTCGCCGGGCTCCGTTGCCGCTCAACGTTCAGCAAGGATCAGAGAGCACGCTTTGGAGATCGGCTTTCAAAACGTGGGCATCGTCCGCGCGGAACCTTTGATCGACGAAGCTGCCCGCTTGCGCGAGTGGCTGGAGCGCGGCTATCAAGGCGAGATGACGTGGATGGAGCGCGATCCCGCCCAGCGCTCCGATCCGCGTCGCATCTTTCCCGAAGCCCGTTCGGTCGTGGTCGTCGCAACGAGTTACTACACGCCCCATGAACACGCCTCTGGGTACGCAGGTTCGACCGGCAAAGTCTCTCGCTACGCCTGGGGCGACGATTATCACGACATCGTCGGCGGCAAGCTCCGTGAACTACTTGCGTGGATCAAGCAGCAATGGCCGGAAGCGGAAGGAAAGGTCTGCGTCGATATTCAACCAACCATGGACAAAGCTTGGGCAGTCCGAGCCGGCCTCGGCTGGCTGGGCAAACATACGAATATCATCAACGAAGACTGTGGTTCGTGGATCTTCATCGGGGAACTACTCTTGAATCTCGAATTGGAATATGACGAACTCCAAGTTGCCGATCAGTGTGGCTCGTGCACGCTATGCATCGACGCTTGCCCAACAGGCGCCATCGTCGAACCTTACGTAGTTGATTCGAATCTCTGCATTTCGCACGCGACGATCGAGTCGCGCGCGCCAGAAATTTCTGCGGAAGTAGCTGATAATTTAGAAGGCTGGCTTTACGGTTGCGATATCTGTCAGGATGTTTGTCCCTGGAATCAAATGACTCCTGAAACAAGCGAATCGCGTTTTGCGCCGCGCAAAGGAAACGTCAACGCGTCACTGGCTGAGATTTTGCAACTCAACCCGGACAGCTACGCGCAGCACTTTCGTGGCAGCGCGATGAAGCGCGCCAAGCTCTCAGGCTTACAGCGAAACGCACGCGCGCTGTTGCAGGGTGCGCAGCGCGTGCCCACTTCGAACTAATTTTGAGTGGAACAAGAGTCAACCGGCCGCAGCGTCGGCCGCCACGCCCCACAGTTGCTTTAACTCTTCGACCGTGCCGTTGAATTGATCGCGATCGCAGTTGCCGATGCCGGCAATCGAATGCGGTTGCGGACCAACATTGCCATCCGTGTATTGCCACATCGATGAAAAGATCAGCAGCTAAACCTACTTGTCCACAGCAGCGACCTGGTTTATCGTCCATGCGAAACTAAGCCAATTTTTGAAAGAGGATGATCGAACATCTTTGGATCAGACGTTCAAGTGACGCATGCTTATGAAACTTCTAGCCGCCATTTCAATCTTAACTTGTTTTGTTATCGCGCACGCGCAAAACCCAACGGTAGATCTGCCTCGCGGACTGAGCAATGCCTCGGCCGATTCGGCATTAATGGCAGGCTCCGCGGTAATCGTGTCTATTCCAGCAAACGATCAATTTTATGTTGGCAACAGTCTCATTCCTAAAGATCAACTTGCCGCAAGAGTAGTTGAACTAACAAAGCAACGTCGTAGTGAAGTCGTTTTCGTAGCCGCAAGTGCGAATCTCGATTACCGCAGCCTAGTGGAGATTATGCACGTCCTTCGCGTGAATGGAATTGAGCATTTCGGGTTAGTAGTGAATCGTGCGAACTCGAATGAAGTCCTTCGCGGCATCTTCCTGATTGAAGTTCCTAGTCAACGCGACCCGGCAAAAGACTCGGCCAAATTAATGCCCAACCCACTAATGCTCGTGACTTTCCTGGATCCGGACCTTCAGCTAAGCCTCAACCACGACCGCGGGCCAAGCAGAGGCCAACTCTGTTTTGGCTCCATGCCTGGCGGCCTAGGAAACGATCCCGCAAATTTACAGAAATGGCTTACGTGCTTGTTCGAAAACCGCACGAAGCAACACGCATACAAAATTGGCATGGAGACGCGAAGCGACGTGCCGCTCGCAGACCGGATTGAAAAAACGGTATTCGTCAAAGCGCCTCTATCGGTCAAATACGGAGACGTCGTCCGGGTCATTAATGCTGTCAAGGGCGCCGGTGCAAACCCGGTTAGCTTACAAATTGACGACTTGCCTGATTAATTCCGGAAAACGTTGGGCCGATGAGTAAACGATCCGATTCCCCCGAATGAATCCTTCAAATCCAAATTTCGCCGCAGAGGTCGCCGCCAGTTTTGCTCAACAACAGATCATGAATCTGATTGGCGCGCGCCTGTCGCTGGTCGAGCCGGGCGCGGTTGAGATCACGCTTCCTTATCGGGAGGATCTCACGCAACAAGATCGTTACCTGCATGCGGGCATTGTCACGACTATCGCGGACTCGGCTTGTGGGTACGCGGCATTCACGTTGATGCCGGCGGGTTCAAGAGTGCTGGCCGTTGAGTTCAAGGTGAATCTGTTGCGGCCCGCGCGAGCCCCAGAGTTTGTCGCCCGCGCCGAGGTGATTAAGCCGGGAAGGACTCTGACAGTGGTCCGCGCGGATGTCTTCGGAATAGAGGAAAGCGACAGGCAGCTTGTCGCTACGATGCAGGGCACGATGATGTGCATCGCCAACAAATCCTGACGCCGCCCGGCCCATGCTTCTGTCAGATCGTTCTTGCAGACAACGGTCACAATTACCTCGCGCCATCTGAATCCTTCGCTAAATTTTTCCTCGTAGTCTCCGCAAAAACTTTCGGCATCGCGGTTGCTGATTCTGGAGCGCGATGAACGCCAACGGAGTCGCAGAACTAACTCGCACACCTTTAGTCGGACTTCCAAACGTTGGGTCACAGACTGAAGTCTATGCTACTGCGGTCGCGACTCGCGGCTCACTCGTTGATGCATTGAAACGTCGGTGGGCGCGTGAAAAGCGTCGCCGCAAAGTCGGCCGTGCTTATGACATGGCTCTGGAGATTGCGCGTCTCGTTCCGCAAGGTTCAGAAGTGCTCGACGTCGGCTGCGGCAACGGCTTCATCGCGCATCACCTGAGTGCAATGCTCGGCACGAGCGTGATTGGAATTGATGTAACCGATACAACCGATGCGCCGATCGACTTTCGTCATCTCGATGGCGAACGAATTCCACTCGCGGATCATTCTGCTGACGCGGTGCTGCTGTGTTACGTGCTGCATCACGCGCAAGACGTAAGCGCCGTCATGAACGAGATTCGTCGCGTGTTACGTGCCGGCGGCCAGGTGATCATCTATGAAGACATTCCGGCGACATCGTGGGACAAAGGCGTCTGCTGGATTCACAACCAGCAATGGAAAGGACGCACGGGCCCTTGTTCGTTCCGCGATGAGTCGCAGTGGCGAGAGCTGTTTCGCCGTTCGGGGTTTGAAGTTTGTAGCGAGCGTTCCTTGTCGCGCGCCCGCAATCTCACGCATCCGGTGAAGCGCCGGTTGTCTTCGTTGCGAACGGTTACTGCCCGTTCGGCAACACTGCCTGCAAATCCGTGTAGTCAGCTTTAGGTTTCGCGCGACACGCCAGACTAAATTCTTTCGGCTTGCCGGGCGCAGTCACGCTGACGCCCTGGATCGTCTGGGCCGGTTTTTCCTCGCCGTTGTAATCGTCGGTAATCTGATACTCGTAGCCGTTGTTCGTAAAACTAATCTCCGTGAGGTCAACCTGCGCGCGAAAGTAGTGCGAGTACTGAAACCTCTGCTGCGTGCCAGTTCGATCCTTCGGAAACTCGAGTTCGATCTTTCCCGGCAAGCCAAAACGATATTGCAGGTAACCGGTATCGCTGGTCAGGTCTTTCGACGCGCACAGTGAAACGATCTTGGCCGGACGCTTTACCGGACAACTGAAGATGACGCGCTCGTTCTTTTCGCACAGCGTACCTGCCTGCAAGGTGCTGGGCTGTGACGAAGCGGCCGACGGCTTCGCCGCATTGAATGAGAAAAGAGAAGTCGCGATCACGACGATCGCGATGAAATGCGCCGGGATTCTCATAGTCGTATCGTTTCCAAGACGTAGTAAATGTCCGCAAAGCATCAGCGTCGCGTGTCGGTGATCAAAACAACGTCGCTGGTGATCGAGCCGCTCGCGTAAGCAAGAAACTTTCCGTCGCGCGACCAATCAAACGAAAAAATCGGGGCCGCGCTCCAATGCGTCAGTTGCCTCGCGGCGCCCCCATCAAGCGGCTGAATCCAAAGGTTACCCAAACCGGCTTGCCGCGCCGCGTACGTTACGCCGCTGCCATCGGGCAGCCAACGCAAACGCCCATACAGTGCCGGCCAATCGCAGATCAGTTTGGGCTGGCCACCGTCAACGGCCAGGAGAGCAATCCGATTCTTGTCGGCCGGCGCCGGGCGAAACCCACACGCGATCGTTTTGCCGTCCGGCGAGACGTTCGGATCGTATCCTCCTCGCTCAGTCAATCGCACCGGCTCACCTCCGTTGATGCTCACGCGGAACAAGCTCGAAGGATTTCTCGATCGATAGATCACGCTCTGACTGTCGGCAGTGAAAGTCGGCTGCCGATCGCCGATACCCTGCGTCAACTGCATTGGATGTTTGCCGTCGATGTCGATGCGCCAAAGGTGTTCCTGCCCGTTGCGATTGGAAAGAAAAACGATGTAGCGACCGTCGGGCGAAACTACTGGCTGTTCGTTGAAACCGGCATGCTCGGTGAGTTGTTTCGGCATGCCGCCGTGCAGATCCGTGATCCAAAGATTTTGCTCGCCGGCGATCTGCGACGTGTAAACCAGCCTTCCATCCGGCGTCCACGACATGCCGTTCAAGCCATCATAACTGGTCGTAGTCAACTCAGTCGGATGATCCAGATCGTTGGCCGGTGCATACCAGAGGTTTGCTTTCTTTTCAGATTGAACTGTGACAATCGTGCGCGCGTCGGCGGTCACGCTGAGATCGCGATAATCGATCAAGTCGTTCGTAATCCGCCGCGCATCACCTTGCGGATAAGGCACAAACCAGACTTGCTGATCGGCGCTGGTTTCACTTTCGATGATCGTCGCCAGTAGGCCTGTGCCGTCGGGCGACCATTCGATTCGTCCCACCGCCGGCCAATGATTTGTCGTCAGTTGGACGGTGCTGCCGTCCTTCACGCGGAATCCGTAAATCGTCTGGTCCCACTGTACTGAGTTAATGCTGACCGGGCACGCGATGATTTCACCATTCGGCGACCAGGACGGCGGCAACACGCCGTTCGGTCCAATCCTCATCGCGTCGTCGGTCTTCGTGGTGGCCAGTGTCTTTTCGTTGGTTGCGTCTACATTAGCGATAACCACGGTGCCGACGCCCGGGCTGAAACGAATAAACGCCATCTGCTTGCCATCAGGAGAAAAAGTCACCGGCGAGTCCACGTCTTCCAGCAGCTTGTCCGGGGTTCCACCAAAGCTCGGCACGCGATAGAGCATCGCCAGATGATTCTGTTCCTGGCTCACGTAATAAAGATAATTGCCGTCCCGAGTAAACGTGACGCCGTAAATATCCGTGCGCGCGGGCGGCACAATCTGTCTCTCCTGACTGGTGAGCGCCTGTCGCACCCAGACGCTCTGTTGCCCCGCATCGTTCAAAACGTAAGCGACGTATTTTCCGTCGGGCGAGATGGCAGCCTTGACCGCCTTGCCCGTGGTGGTGAACTTTGCCAGCTTAACGTTTTCAAACGGAACCCGAGAACGCAACCGCCAGTAAGCAAAACCAAGAGCCAGACCGATCAGGATCACGAGGGCGATCACCGGCCAAAACCATCTTCGCGGACGCACGGTTACGCTTACGTCCGTCAATTGCAACGGCGTCGTGGTCGCGGTCACGTCAATTACTTTCGGCCCGGGATGCGCGCGACCGGCGATCTCCTGAGAAGCCGGATCGAATTCTTCTTCATAACTGACGCGCGTGCTGGTTCGCTCTTTGATGATGATGACGTCCTGCGGCGCGAGGTCGCGTTGAGTGATTGGAGCAATGAATCGATAGCCACGCCGGGGAATCGTCTCGATGTAATCGCCTTCGCCCAAAGCCTTTCGCAGCGTGTAAATGTTTTGCGTGAGGTTGGCTTCTTCGACAAAACTGTCCGGCCAGAGCGCCTTCATCAGATCGTCTTTCTCGACCACATCGCCGTGACTCTGAATTAACAGCAGCAGCGTATCGACGGCCTTCGCTTTCAGCGGCACAACCTCGCCATCACGCAAAAGCTGACGATTCAGCGTGTCGATCTGAAATGGCCCAAACTCAAAAAAGTGCCTGTTTTGCTGGCTCATCCGGCGGTTTAGAAACGGTTGAGAACTAATTGAGCATTCGGTTGAAGACTTTTAGATGGCGCGTTCGCGAATATGCCGCGTGTTCGAGGCAGCATTCTAGAACAGAGGTGTCAACCGAACAAATTTTCTTTAGGAGGCACAGAAACCATGAAGAGATTAACGCTCGTCCTGGCTATTAATTTCGCACTGGCCGCCGTGGCGACTCCGCTATTTATCAAGAGCGGCGCCCAGACGCGCAATCAGTCGAGCAAGGTTGTGTTCATCGAGTTCTTCGTCTTTCCAAACGAGTGCACGAACGAGCTGATGGATGTTTACGACACGACGACTGTCACTTGCCATGACCAACAACGCGCCAACGGAACGTTCCTGGAGAAGTGTGAAATCCGTCAGGATGTTTCGGCTACCGGCGAAGATACAGGCATCAACTGGCACGGCACTGCAACTTTCAAAGATGACCTGATCGCCAGCGATCAGTGCAACTTCAGTTTTACGAATCATGGCAAGGTGCCACTGATCAGCAACGGGCCCGCGGTCAACACTTTCATCTCGTTCGACGACACGGTGGTTGTGCAGAACTGCAACATGACCGTGAACGAGCACGTTACGTCGTTCGATTGTCGTGGCACCGGCAAGTAACAAGCGTCACGAACCGCGAGCGGTAGCGACCGGATCTATCAGGCTGGAAATCACCCGACAGTTCGGGCATGAAACGTAAAGCAACCATCACTGTGGAAACTGAGCGGCTCGTGGTGATTAGCGGTTCGCAGGGAGCCGCGGCGACGCTCTGGTGCGAAGGATGTCAGGCGGAAGTCACGATGCTCGGGTTGGACGAAGCAACAGCTCTGGCCGGTCTGAGCAATCGCGCGATCTTTCAGTTGGCTGAAAACGGAGCGATTCACTTCGTCGAGACCGCCGCAGGAAAAGCGATGTTCTGCGTCCGTTCCCTGCGACAACAAACTCAGGCGCGCGCGACGCGCTTACTAAATGAAGAAAGAAAGGACTGAACCAATGAAGAGAATTATTTTGCTAACAATCCTCGTCCTCGCCTTTGTCTCAGCAAGTCAGGCGCAAGGATCGAACGACTATCACAAGTGGGACATCTACGGCGGCTACTCGCTAAACCGGATCGAATCCAACTTGAGCCAAGCGAGCTTTACCTCGAGCAGCGGCACCCAGACCTTTACCAATCTGTGCAGCGCGGCCACCGGGCAGCAGATTGGTCCGAACTCGCAGAAATTTTTCTGCACCCGCCGGAACGCCAACGGCCTTGAGGGCTCGGTGACCTACAACGTCAGCCGTTACGTCGGCATTCAGGGCGACTTCACGGCGCACTTCAAGTCAACTTCTTACCTCGACACCTTTCCCCCGCCGGGCGTGAAGCAGACGCTGGCTAATCAAGAGCGCCTCTACAATGTTCTCGGCGGCATTCAGATCAAGGACAACAGTAAGTCAAAGCGCGTCAAGCCGTTCGCTCATGCGTTGGCGGGCTTTGCTCGGTACACGAACAGACAAGCGCAGACACTCGATCTATTTCCGCAATTCAATTTTGTGATTCAGGATCGCGACACGAGCTTTGCGTTGAAGGTTGGCGGCGGACTGGACATCAAGGCAGGAAAACGAATCGACATTCGCTTGATTTCGTTCGATTACAATCCGGTGTTCAGCGGGAACCGAAATCCGCGCAGCATTTCCGGACCGTTTACTGCGGTGAGCTTCACCGGAAAGACGGCAAACAACTACACGATCGGCGCGGGGATCGTGATTCACTGAGTTGCCGTGTCAGAAGCCCGCGCGTAAGCGAGGGCCTCGATCAGTTATCTGGCCCTCCCTAACGGTCGGGCTTCTGACACCGCCCAACTACACCGCTTTGAATCGCGCAATCTCGCCCGGCTTACGCAGCATCTTGTTGACTTCGCCGAGATGCATCTCTTCTTCGGCAATCATCTTGCGCGCGTACTCTTCGAGAAACACCGAGCGATCGCGCACTGCCTCGAGTAATTTCTTGTAAAGCACCAGGCCCTCTTTCTCAGCCTCAAGCGATTCCATCAAGATGTCGTTGATGCCATGCGCTTGTGTCTCAAGCAGCGCGCCGATCTTTAACGACGGATGTTCGCCGAGATGCGTGACCATCTCGCCGGCTTCGTTCGCGTGCTCCAAACAAGTTGTCGCTTCGCCACGCAACCAACTGACGATGGGAATGCGGCTGTGCCCAAAGACCATCAGCGAGTAATGCGTGTAACGCACGACGCCGGCCAACTCGGTTTCCAGAATTTCATTCAACAACGCGACGACGGCTTCCTTATCAAAGTTGTGTTCTGCCATGCCTCTGATAGTAAATCGGGAGTAGCCAGTAGTAAAACGTTCTCGGATTCGGCCGTTTTATCTCGCCCGCAAAGTCAGAACTTTATCTCGATACAAGTCGCTGAATAGCTTTGCTGCGAGAATTGGTTCGATGACGACCAGGGACTGGTACTGGCTCAAAGCCACATCGCGCTTCTTCATCCTCCAGGAGACCATCGCGAGGTTGAAGCGCGCCAGCGCCAGCTCTGGTTTTAGACTGACTGCTCGCTCAAAGTTGGCAAATGCATTCTTGAAGTGACCGGTTTCCGCTTGGGCTGTTCCCAAATTGTTATAGGCTTCGGCGTAGTTAGGATCGATCTTAAGAGCTTGTTCGTAATATCTGATTGCATTCTCGCGTCGTCCCTGGTCCTGATACACCGACCCGAGGCGGCTATAGGCTTCAGCAAAATCTGGTTTGAAGTGAATCGCGTGCTGGTAAGCTTTGATTGCTTCAGCGTATTTCCCGAGGTCCTGCAATGCGAACCCGAGATCGTAATGCGCTTCCGCATAATTTGGCGCTAACTCCAGGGCTCGACGTATCGCTGGAATTGCCTTCTCATAACGGCCGAGCGAATTGTATGTAGCGCCGAGATTGTTGTAGGCCGGTGCAAGCTTTGGATTGAGCTTCGTCGCTAACTCAAAGGCCTCAACTGCTTCGGCGTAGCGCTGCCCCCGTATCAGCGCCGCGCCTCGCTCATTGGCTGCAATGGCAGCTTTCTCGTTTTCATTTGTCTGCGCCGCGATCTGATCGCACGCGATGATCAGCAGACACACTACGAGCGTAAGCCTCGCGCGCTTCATGAGGTTCCTCCTTTCGAACGTGACCGATGGCTCTGAAGCGTCAGCAGCTACGGATAAGTCACGCTCATGCTGTATGTCAGGGTGTATTGCCCGACGAAGTTATAGGTTCCGTTCTTACTGATCGAATAGAGGTTCGCGACGTTCGGATTTGGATTGATCGAACTTTGGGTCGGATTCGGAACGATGGTCCAAGCCACGCACGAACCGCCGGGAAGCTGCTGCGTGCACGTCACGATCGCCCTGCCAGTTGGTTGAGGAGAGTCATAACGAGGATTCATCAGCAGTACATAATTCGTATTGTTGAGCGGCACGCGCACGCGCATTCCGCAATTCGGGTTAGAGGTCGTGATGCTGAACCAATCGACAGTGTTCGTCGTGGCGCCAGTCGGGTCAAAGCAAACCGCGTGGAGATGGCCGTGGAACAAGTACGTTCCCGTCGGACCTGAGCCACTGAGCCGGTTGAGCGTGAGCCTGTAAGAGCGGCTAGTTGAATTGTCCAGGTAGAGACTCCCATCACAGTTGTTGCCCACGCAACCATCACCGTCGATCCTGCTGGTCACATTTGTGGCGGAGTCCGTCTGATAGATGCCATAGGTTCCACCAGTGGCGGTGAGGTTGACATTCAGATCGTCACTCTGCAGTTGCAACGGATTGAAGAGATTGTCGAAGTCATTGATTGTGTAGGTGGCATTGTACTGAGGTGGCGGCGTAGGTTTGCCGCGCTGACCTGCCGGCGCTGCGGCGGTTGAAGCTCCTTGAGCCGTTGCTACGTGGCGCGGAGTCAGTGCAACGATTGAGACGGTGAAGACTGCCAATGCAAGAGCTAACAGAATGCTTTGTCTAGACATGGGAAACGCTCCTTCCGAGAATGTTGGTCTCACCTTTGTTTAGCGAGAACCGCGAACGAATTCAGTCATCGCCAGAACACGTATTTGAGTATTGTCAAAATCACGATTTCGCCAGATAATCCCCGCCATTCATATCTACCTTTGGCTATCATGCCGGCGGTCACTGAAGAGATAACCCAACTATTAGCGACTTGGAGCGAGGGTGACCCACAGGCTCTGGAACGCCTGGTGCCACTTGTTTATCCCGAACTGCGACGTATGGCAAGGCGTCAGATGGCGCGCGAAGATCCTAATCACACCCTCCAAACATCAGCACTAATCAACGAAGCATATTTGAAGTTGATCGATCGCCAGCAAACTGATTGGCAGGACCGCGCGCACTTTTACGCCGTCGCGGCCCAAGTGATGAGACACATCCTGATCGATCACGCGCGCCGACATCTATACGACAAACGCGGCGGAGGTGCGCAGCATGTTCCGCTCGAAGAGGCGGACATTAAAGAAGACGGAAGGGCGGCCGAACTGGTGGCGTTGGACGAAGCGTTAAATGCTTTGGTGAAACTCGATCCCCGTAGAAGCCGAATCGTCGAGTTGAAATTCTTCGCCGGGCTAAACGCTGAAGAAATCGGCGAAGTCATGAACATCTCGCCTTCAACCGTGCAGCGCGAATGGCGCGCCGCCAAAGCCTGGCTGCGACATACAGTATCCGGCCAAATCACGTCTGACTGAATCGATCACCATTACGCGCTATAGATAATAGATAAGCTTGCGGATCGGCGATTTCGCAATGACTCCTGAACGGTATCAACGGATCGATCAAATCTTTCAAGCAGCGCTTGACCTCGATCCGGAGCGCCGCCCTGCTTTTCTCGATGAGGTATGCAGCGACGACGGCACTCTGCGCAGCGAAGTAGAGTCTTTGCTCACCGCTGATCGCAGCGGACTGAGTTACATCGATGAGCCTGCGTTTGATATGGCGGCGCGACTACTTGGAAGTGAGGTGCCCGAGCTGGCGCCCGGAACGCGCATCGACCGTTACGAGATCATTTCTTTGCTCGGCCGCGGCGGCATGGGCGAGGTTTATCTCGCGCATGATGAAAAGCTGGATCGCAAAATCGCACTTAAGCTGCTGCCGAGCGACTTCACCACAAATCCAGATCGGTTGCATCGCTTCCAACAAGAAGCGCGCGCGGCTTCCGCGCTGAACCATCCAAACATCATCACGATTCATGAAATCGGCGAATTCCAGAATCGTCACTTCATCGCTACCGAGTTTATTGAGGGAGAGACGTTGCGCCAGCGATTGAAACAATCGCGGTTAGGCACGAGCGACGCGTTAGGCATGGCGATTCAGATTTGCAGCGCGCTCAGCGCCGCCCATCACGCCGGAATTATTCATCGAGATATCAAGCCTGAGAACATCATGCTGCGGCACGATGGTTACGTGAAAGTCCTCGATTTCGGATTGGCAAAATTGACGGACGACGGCGACGTAAGAATTGATACGGGCAGCGACGGAAACGCCGATCTTTCGTCAGGGTTAGTCGTGGGCACGGTGAAGTACATGTCGCCTGAACAAGCACGCGGCGAGCAAGTTGACTCACGAAGCGACGTCTTCAGCTTGGGAGTTGTGCTGTATGAGGTGCTGACGTCTCAGGCGCCATTCGCAGGACAAACGGCAAGCGAAGTAATTTCGTCATTAAGAAACGGCGAGCCTCTTCCCTTAAAGCCTAGCGCTCTGATCAAGCCGGCTGAATTACAGCGAATCGTTAACAAGGCGTTGCACAAAGAGAGGGAATTGCGTTACCAGACGGCTGCAGAGCTGCTGCGCGATTTAAAGGAGCTGGACCAGCAATTCAAGTCAACCGGAATTACGCGCCTACTGGCTCAGATGAAGCAGCACAAGCTTGCCGCGAGTCTGGCTCTGGTGTTCGTTTTGTTTGTGTTGACAGGAATCTCGTTCGCTCTGATCCGAACATTTCGTGGCAGACGTGTTCCCTTCCAAAACTTCGCTATGACGAGACTGACGAACTACGGTGACGCCTGGAACCCGGCCATTTCTCCGGACGGAAAATGGGTCGTTTATGTAAGAGGCGAGGGCCTTGATAGACCCAGTCCCAAACATAGTGTATGTCTAAGACGCATAGGAGATACCACGGAAACAGAAATTGTCGCGCCGACCGAAGGGCAGTTCGGAGCTGTTGGATTCCTGCCTGACGGCAAGAGTGTTTATTATAGACTTCGATTACCTAACCAACCCGTCGCAACCTATACAGTGCCGCTGTCTGGCGGACCCGCGACCAAATTGCCGTTGACAACTCACGGAATGAGCTATTCAGCCGATGGTCAGCACATCGCTTATATCGATAACAACCTGCCCGAGGGAAAGACCAGCTTAATAGTTGCGAACGCAGATGGCACAAACGAGCGAAAAATAGTTACCAGGCAAGTGCCCAGTCACTTCTGGTCCGGGGTCGCTCCCGCATGGGCGCCCGACGGTAAGAAAGTCGCCTGTGTCGCTCAGTCTGAAGGTTTTACGCGCCTGATTGAGATAGACCTCCAAGCCGGCAGCGAAAGGCCGATAACTTCTCAAAATTGGTTCGATATAAGAGCGGCAGCGTGGTTGCCCGATGGTAATGGTTCGCTAATTGCAGCGGCAGAAGAAAGGTCGCCCATGATGCAGATCTGGCACATCTCGTATCCGAATGGTGAAGCGCGTCGCATCACCAGCAGTACGATGAATAGTTTCGCCCTAAGCCTCTCTGCAGACGGGACCACCTTCGCGACTGACACGACATCCGCGCCCACCTCGCTCTGGATCTTGCCGGTTACATCACAATCTGGCAGCGTCCCTTTTGTCGATATGACTAACGGCAAACAGATTGCGATAACTAATTTCATCGGCTTTACGAATTTTCGATACTTGCGACTCAGTTGGACCCCCGAAGCGCGAATATTATTTGTCTCACAGGAAAGTGGGAATGCCGACATCTGGTCAATGAAGTCAGACGGCAGCGATCCGCGCCAGCTCACCACCGATCCACATTCTGACACCTGGCCCGTCCTTTCTCCAGATGGCCGATCGATCGTGTTTATGTCAGACCGGGCCAGCACTGAAAACATCTGGCGCATGGACATTGACGGAGGGAATCAGACTCGTCTGACCAGCGAACGAAGTGATCGCTATCCGGTTTTTACGCCCGACGGCAAGTTCATCCTTTATAACTCCTCGACCTCAGGAAAGGAGACGATATGGAAAATGCCGGTTGCCGGCGGTCAGCGTACGCAGGTGATTTCGGATCTATCCTTACGGGGAGTCGTTTCTCCCGACGGAAAACTTCTCGCGTACTACAATGCAGATAAGATCGTAGTTGTACCTATCGACGGAGGGCCGCCGATCAAGACCTTTGACGGAGATAACACCAAGCTGGCATGGTCGCCGGATGGCCGCGCGCTGACCTATCTGGTCAACCGCGATTTTGTACCCAATCTCTGGATGCAACCCCTCGACGGCGGAGACGCAAAGCAGTTAACGAACTTCACCTCACAAGGAATTTCGAGTTACGCCTGGTCAGATGATGCGAAACAACTCGTCGTGGCCCGAACGACTTTTAAGAGCGACATTGTCTCAATCAGTGACGCACGCTGAGCCGGCGTAGGGAAAGTGTTTTCAGGTACAACGCCGCGTTCAAGACTTCCGTCCGTACCGCGCCAACTCCCCTTCAAGATCCAGTCGTTCAATCACCGCATCCTTTTCGTACTCGCCCCAATCTTCGCGCGGCACCAGCCACATAATCACGAATTCATTTCCATCGGGATCTTTTCCATAGAGAGATTTCGTCGCGCCGTGATCGCTTTCGCCGATCAACGCGCCGAACTCGGCCAGGGTCGCACGCGCGGCCGCGAGATCGTCAATCGTCGGAACTTCCCAAGCGAGATGATAAAGACCGGGCGTGCCAAGCGGCGGGCGTAACTCTGCAGATGAGGCAAACAAACCAAGGTCGTGATGGTTCAACGAGCCTCTCGCGCGCAAAAATGCAGCCTTGCCGTCCATCTCGGAAATCACATCGAAGCCAAACGCACTCTTGTAGAACTCCACGGCGCGGGGCAGGTCGCGAACAAAAAGCACAGCATGATTTAGTCTGGTAATAGGAATCATTATTTGATCACAATGGCCTGAGCGCGCTTTTGGCCAGTTTCTTCTTCAAATCGACGTAGCCCTGATCGCCGGCGACCAGTTGGCCCAGGACTTTACGAATGCCACGGTGACCACGCGCGAATTCAATCATGCGATCGGTGAAAGGCGCGCCCCAAAAATTTCCATAGAATCGCCGGCGCATCTCTGAGGCGCGCTTCAATTCGCCGCCAAAATCTTTGCGCCAGAGTTCTTCGTATTCCTCCGGCTTTGCTTTAAGGTAAGCGTCGGCAAAAAGTTCCGCCGATCGCAACGCGTAATAAATCCCTTCGCCAGTCACCGGATCGGCAAAACCGGCCGCATCACCGAGCAAAGCCCAACCATCTCCACTCGCCTTGCGCGTGTCCCAGGTGCGCGGCGCGAGACCCGGAATGCGCGCAGCGTAACGCTCAGCTTTCTGGCGCAAGTTTTCAATTTGCGATCTGTGAGTTTTCGAAACGGCCGTCCTCCAAAGTCGCATCCTGATCCGCTCGCTATCGCTCGCGGTACTGACACTCTCGTAATAACTCACCATGAAATCCCACAAGAGCTTGTCAAGCTGCTCGTGATCGAAAGCATCCTGCGTGGTCGCAATCCCAAACGAAACGTGATCGACGCGCGGAAAAGCCCAGGCGTATCCAACCCATTTGGGAAGGAAGGCAACCACGGTAGCGGCGCCTCCCAATTCAGGCAGCGGCGCGCGATAACCAAACGCGACTTCCATCTCAGTCGGCGGCAGTGGCCCGGCGAGCTTCTTCGCAATCGCGCTGTTCGCGCCGTCCGCGCCGACGAGATACTTCGCTGAGAACTCTCCACCGCTTTGCGTGCGTACGAGCCAACTCGCGTCAGTACCGCGACCGATACCGAGCGGATCAAGTGAACTCCCAATTGAAAGCGAGTGATCGACTCGTTTGAAGCCACGAGCGGAAACCTTATCCGAAATCACCACCTCCCCTGCGGCTCTCGCTCGCTCTCGCAAAAAAGTATCGAACGTGATGCGCGAATAAACCGCGAACGGTTCATCCAATTTCAAATGCAGATGCTTGCCGGAAGGCGAATACATATCGATTTCATCGATTGTTCTTCCCACAGCTTCGAGCAAATGCGGCCAGGCCTTCAAGGCTTTCGATGTCACCCCACCACCGCAGGCCTTTGGCTCGCCCGGCGGTCGCCCATCAACTAACGCCACGCGCACGCCCGCGCGCGCGAGACGCTCAGCAGCGAATGATCCGGCCGGACCCGCGCCAACAATGATTACATCAAAGTGATTCACGTTCAGTTAATAATAAACCGCGAAGCCCGCGTCACATAAGCCTGGCCGTCAAGGACACGTTGCGGTTCTTTCTAATCTGCGTCTATCTGCGCTAATCTGTGGCAAATTCTTCCCCTGGGTTGATGTTATGCCCCACACGAACCCATTAGTGTTCGCCGGGATTGCGCCGCATCCGCCGATCATGGTGCCTGAGGTCGGACGCGACGCGATCGCCGAAGTGCGCAGTTCGATCGACGGCATGGCAAGTCTCACCCAACGCATCATCGACTGCGGTGCTGAAACGGTCGTGGTGATTTCGCCGCATGCGCCACTCGATCCTTCGGCGTTCGTTGCTTACGATGGCCCACAGCTTTATGGTGACTTTGCGAACTTCCGCGCGCCAACAGCGACGGCCCATGCCGAACTCGATGAGGAGCTGCTGAATGAGATTACGCTGGCCGCGGCGGAAGAGAACCTGGTTGTGATGCGAATCCGCGGATTCGATCTCGATCACGGCACCGCCGTGCCACTCTATTTTTTGCAACGCAACGGCTGGAACGGAAAAGTTGTGGCGCTCGGTTACAGCTTTCTTTCCAACGACGAACACTTGCGCTTTGGGCGATGCGTGCGGGCCGCCATTCAGAAGCTCGGCCACCGCGTTGCGTTCGTTGCCAGCGGCGATCTCAGTCATCGGCTTAAACCCGGCGCGCCCGCGGGTTACAACAGCGAAGCGCATTTCTTTGATGAAGCGGTCGTCGATGCGATCAGAAGTTGTGAAGTAAATCGCATCATAGATATCGACCAGGAACTGCGGCGTACGGCAGGCGAGTGCGGCTATCGATCGATGCTGGTCGCGTGCGGCGTCATCGATCAAACCAATCCGAATTGCGAAGTGATCAATTACGAAGCTCCATTCGGTGTCGGCTATCTCGTCGCGCAACTCTTGTCTAGCTACGCGGGCCTCCCGCCCGCTGCCTCCGCTGACCGTGCAGACGAGACGTCTGCGTACCCGGACATACCAGCTCTCGCTCGTCAGACCGTCGAAACCTTTGTCACAACTGGCGAGATCATTCACGCACCGGACCCACCCGCTACCGCAGGTGGTTCTGACTTCCTCTCCGCGCGCGCGGGCTGCTTTGTTTCGATCAAAACTCGCGAAGGCGAGTTGCGCGGCTGCATCGGCACCGTCGATCCCGTGAAAGACACTCTAGCTGAAGAAATCATCGCCAACGCGATCAGCGCCGCCACCCGCGATCCGCGCTTTTCGCCGGTGCAGAAGAGTGAATTGCCGAACTTGAAATATTCGGTTGATGTTCTGTCGCCGCCGGAGCGATGCGCGTTTGAAGATCTCGATCCGGAAATCTATGGCGTGATTGTCGAGGACGAAAGCGGCTTTCGCCGCGGGTTGTTGCTGCCCGGTCTCGAAGGCATCAAAACGGCGACCCAGCAGGTCGAGATCGCTTCGAGCAAAGCCGGCATCCCATCGGGCACGCCGGTCAAACTCTCTCGCTTCCGCGCTGATCGTTATTCCGAATAAGCCCGCCGCCAGTCTCGCCCTACTGCTCAAACCTGTGGCGCGACGTGAAACCGAGTGTTAAGCTTCGTCGTTCTTAGCTGCGCCCGATGAAGTCCAACCACCAGAGTTCAGTTCACTACCGAAGCTGCAATCTGTCCGAAGCGATTTGTGGTATTGAGATCACCGTCGCGGATGCCGGCCGCCTCGACATTCGTGGCGACAAAGACGATCCCTTCAGCCGTGGATTCATTTGCCCGAAAGCCGTCGCCCTCCAGGATATTCACTTCGACAAAGACCGTTTGAAACAGCCGGTCCGCCGCACGGCAAACGGCTGGCAAAGCATTGGGTGGGATGAAGCGTTTGACGAAGTCGCGCGCAATCTCAAACAGATTCAGATGCGGCATGGGCGGAGTGCGGTCGCGACATATCTCGGCAATCCAACGGTGCATAGCTATGGCGCGATGTTGTTCGCGCCGGGATTCATCCGCAGCCTGCACACGCGCAATAAATTTTCGGCAACCTCAGTCGATCAACTGTCGCATCATCTCGCCGCGTACTTGATGTTCGGTCATCAACTGTTACTCCCGATTCCGGATGTCGACCGGACGAAATTTTTATTAATTTTGGGAGCGAACCCGGCAGCGTCGAACGGAAGTCTGATGACGGCGCCGGGGATGCCGCAACGTTTGAAAGACATTCGCGCGCGCGGCGGCAGAGTCGTTCTCGTCGATCCGCGTCGCAACGAGACGGCGTCGTTAGCCGATCGGCATTTATTTATTCGGCCCGGCACCGACGCGCTTTTCTTGTTGGCGCTGCTTAACGTCATCTTCAGCGAAGGGCTCACGCAGCTTGGGGCATTAGCGTCGTTCACTGACGGCATGGAAACCATCCGGAGCGTGGTGGCCGAGTTCGCGCCTGAGCGAGTCGCGACGATCACGGGAATTTCTGCCGAAGAAATACGCGTTCTCGCCCGAGAGTTTGCGGCTGCTGAATCGGCAGTCTGTCATGGGCGAATCGGAGTCAGCACTCAGGAATTTGGCGGTCTGTGCCAGTGGCTGATTAATGTCCTCAACACTGTCGCCGGCAATCTTGATCGTCCGGGCGGCGCGATGTTCACGCTGCCCGCGTTTGATCCGATCACCGCGCCGGAATCTGTCGCGCCGCGCGGCAGCTTCGGACGTTGGCAGAGTCGCGTGCGCAAGCTGCCTGAGTTTGCCGGCGAGTTGCCGGTTGCAGTGCTGGCGGAGGAAATTCTCACCGAAGGTCAGGGACAGATTAAGGCTCTCATCACTCACGCCGGCAATCCGGTGCTCTCAACGCCGAATGGACGCGAATTGGATCGCGCACTCGACGGCCTTGAGTTCATGGCCTCGATCGATTTCTACATTAACGAAACGACGCGCCACGCACAGATAATTCTGCCGCCGACCGCCCCGCTCGAGCGCGGTCACTACGACCTTGCGTTTAATCTGCTCGGCGTGCGAAACACCGCAAAGTTCTCGCCGCCGTTATTCGAAAAGACTGATGGCGACACGCGACATGACTGGGAGATTTTTCTCGAACTACAAACGAGGATGGACGGCGGCGCACTAGTGGGTCGCGTTAAGCGCGCTGTCGGTAAGCGCTTTCTTGGTCCTGAAAAAATTCTCGA
>JAJPKD010000228.1 GCA_021323895.1 Acidobacteriota bacterium
TAAATTCGACGTTCTCGTCGAGCACGCCGTGATGCACGATCGCTTCGTCCGTATAACCTGACATGAACAAAATTTTGAGCGACGGCCTGACTGCGAAAATGTGATCCGCGACTTCTTTGCCGCTCATTTCCGGCATGACCACATCCGTCAATAACAAATCGATCCCGCCGTTGCGCTGGGCCAGGTCGATCGCTTCTTCGCCGCGCGAAGCTTCCATGACCGCATAGCCCGCGCTTTCCAGAATCTGGCGCGTCAAGGTGCGAACCATGTCTTCGTCCTCCAGTAGCAGGATCGTTTCGGAACCAGGCCGAATTTCTGTCTCGGCCTCGATGGCTTCGGTTTGTTCGGCAGTTTCCAGCGCCGGCAGGTAAACCTTGAAAGTCGTGCCGCGGCCTTCTTCGCTGTACACCCAGACATTGCCGCCGCTCTGTTTGACAATGCCGTAAACCGTGGACAAGCCAAGTCCGGTGCCCTTCCCTTTTTCCTTCGTCGTGAAAAATGGATCGAAGATGCGCGCGCGCACGGCTTCATTCATGCCGGTTCCTGTGTCACTGATGGCGAGCATCACGTATCGTCCCGGCGCCACGCCGATCCGTTTGCCAGCGTAGTTGGAATCAAGTTCGATGTTGGCGGTCTCGATCGTCAGGCTACCGCCTGTTGGCATCGCGTCGCGCGCGTTCACGACCAGGTTGACCAGTACTTGTTCGACTTGTCCGGGGTCGGCCTTGATCGTTCGCACCTCGGTATCCAGCCGCGCGATCAATTCAATGTCTTCGCCGATCAATCGACGCACCATCTTGTTCATGTCCGTGACGATGTCGTTGAGGTTCAGCGGCACGGGTTGCAAAATCTGTTTGCGGCCAAAGGCCAACAACTGTCGCGTGAGATTCGCCGCGCGATCGCCCGCCTTTTGATCTCTTCGAGGTAACTTTTGATCTGGCTATTGCCGTCGATGCGTTGCAGCGCCAGGCTGCTGTAACCGTTGATGGCCGTAAGCAAGTTGTTGAAGTCGTGCGCCACGCCGCCCGCCAGTTGCCCAATCGCTTCCATCTTCTGTGATTGGCGAAGCTGATCCTCGAGTTGAATCTCGTGGGTGACATCCTTCTTCACCGCGACGTAATTTACAACGTTCCCGGCCCTGTCACGCACAGCCGAGATGGTCGCCCGCTCATTAAAAAACGTCCCGTCTTTTCTTCGATTAATCAGGTGGCCTTCCCACACGTCGCCGCGAGTAAGCGTTCGCCACAGTTCTGTGTAGATGGCCGGATCGTTTCGGCCGCTCTTCAATATGCGCGGGTTGTGGCCCAACACTTCTTCCATTGAATAGCCGGTTACCTTTTCAAAAGCTGGATTAACGTACTCGATGTCGCCCTTAGGATTGGTAATTACTATGCTGTCGGCAGTTTGCTGGATGGCCGCCGCTAGTCGCGTCAGTTCTACTTGCGCGCGTTTTTGGTCTGTGATGTCGTGAAAGTACCAAACACGACCGTAGTATTCACCGGCCGGCCCGCGTACCGGAGCGCCGTGACGATCAAAAACGCGGCCGTCCTTCAGTTCGATTTCCTCCTGGCTAGTTTCGTCGGGATGCTCATAGAGATGTCTCACCCGCGACACAAATTCTTCCCGATCGGCAACCAGGCTCAAGACAAACTGCAAAGTGGGTTCCCCGTCCTTGCCCACTAACTGCTTTTCGGAAAGACCCCACAACTCACAGAAGCGTCGATTGTGGGAAAGTATGTGGCCACTCGGCCCGACGACGAGCACCCCATAGATGGAAGCTTCGTTCTGCGCTTCGAGCAAACTCTTTTGGAAACGCATCTCAGCCTCGGCCTGTTTTCGCTGAGTGATGTCGCGGGCAATTCCGGTGACGCCCACAGGCACGCCACCCTGATACATCAACCAGGTATTGACTTCGACCGGGATGCGATGACCATCTTTGGCGAGGATTTCCATCTCGTAAGTAGTAACGTTCTCGCCGGCCAGTTTGCGCGCCGTCATCTCGCGCGCTGTGGGAATATATTCGGGCGCCACGGTGTCCAACATGGTCAACTGGTACGCCTCTTTCATTGTGTAGCCGGTGATATCTCCGCCGGCCTGGTTCATCGAAGTGTATTTACCTGTAAGATCGTGAGAATAGATAATGTCGCGCGCATTCTCGACCATGTCGCGATATCGCTGCTCGCTTTCACGCAACGCAGCCTCCGCTCGTTTGCGTTCCGTGACGTCCTGCACACTCCCTTCGCGAAATAGTTCGACGCCGTTTTCATCTCTTACGGTTCGGCGATTGAGTGACAGCCAAATCTTCTCGCCATCTTTGCGGCGCGCTTCAAACAAGTAATCCATCAGCACGCCTTCGCGCGCCTCGATCTCCTCAGACTTGCGGCGATCTTCGGGACGGACATAAACGTGCCTGGCAATGTCGCGGACCTCGGCCACGACTTCTTCCGGCGAATCGTATCCAAGGATTCGCGCCAGCGCAGGATTGACGGTCGCAAATCCGCCGTTCAAGTTGGTTCGAAAAATTCCCTCTACGGCGTTTTCGAA
>JAJPKD010000247.1 GCA_021323895.1 Acidobacteriota bacterium
GAGCGATAGCGAGCGGATCGAAGGACTCCGCGGTTGATAAATGCTCGGGCCGACACGAAAACTAAGGGTCACTTGATCCGCTCGCTATCGCTCGCGGTGCTGACACGCCTTTCTAACCCAACTTCGCGGTGGCCAAAAAATTCGGCGGACGCCTCGACTTTGTTGCTTGCTCGAAAGCATAAGCAAACTTGATCAGAGTCGGTTCACTCCACGCGCGGCCAAAGAAGGAAAGTCCTACCGGCAAGCCAAACAGGTAACCCGCGGGCACGGTGACATGCGGATAGCCGGCGACGGCTGACGCAGTCGAGTAGCCCCCCGTGAAGTGATCGCCATTCACCCAATCGGTTGGCCACGGTGGTCCACCCGTCGGTGCAATCAGCGCATCGAGCTTGTTCTTGTCCATCACGAAATCGATGCCTTCTTTGCGCGACAGCCGCAGGTTCTTCGCGAGCGCGTCCTTGTAAGCCTTCTCAGTGAGCGGGCCTTTTGCTTGTGCCTTGATCATGATGTCCTGTCCGAACCAGGGCATTTCTCGGTCGCGATACTGTTCGTTGAAGTCGATGATCTCTTTCAAAGATTTCACCGGCGCGCGCGCGCCGAGCGATGCGAGATACGCATTCAAGTCCGCCTTGAATTCGTAAAGCAGCACCTCGAATTCAGAATCGTCGAACTTGCCTTGCGTGGGAATGTCCGCCGGATCGACGATTGTTGCGCCGTGTCGCTTGATGATGTCGAGGCAATCGTTCATCAGCTTGTCCACCGCGTCATTGAAGCCGAACGCTTTGCGATGCACACCGATGCGCGCGCCTTTCAGCCCATCCGCATCGAGCGATCGCGTGTAATTGACGAGAAACTTTCCGCCGCTGGCCTTCGTGGCTTCGTCGCGCGAATCAATTCCGGTGAGCGCGCTCAAAAGAATTGCCGCGTCCGCAACCGTGCGGCACATCGGGCCGGCGGTGTCCTGGCTATGTGAAATCGGCACGATGCCTGCGCGGCTAATCAAACCAAGCGTCGGTTTGATTCCCACCAACGAATTAGCATTCGAGGGACAAACAACCGAGCCGTCGGTTTCAGTTCCCACACCTATCGTCGCGAGATTCGCCGCGATCGCCGCGCCGGTGCCGGAACTCGATCCGCATGGATTGCGATCGAGCACGTAAGGATTCCTGGTTTGACCGCCGCGTCCGCTCCAGCCGCTGGTCGAATGACTGGAACGAAAGTTCGCCCACTCGCTCAAGTTTGTCTTGCCGATGATTACCGCGCCCGCATCGCGCAATCGTCTCGCCACGAAAGAGTCCTGTGGCGGAATCGACCCAGCTAATGCCAGCGAACCAGCGGTCGTCATCATGCGATCATGCGTGTCGATGTTGTCTTTAATGAGCACGGGAATGCCGTGCAGTCGCCCGCGCGTGCGGCCCGCCTTGCGCTCCTTGTCGAGATCGCTCGCGATGGCCAGCGCATCGGGATTCGTTTCGATCACCGAGTTAATCGCCGGCCCGTGCTTGTCGATCTCGTCGATGCGATCCAGATACTTCCGCGTCAACGATTGCGCAGTCTCTTTACCGCTGGCCATCGCGCGCTGAAGCTCATCAATTGTGGCTTCGTTTAGTTCGAACGCGGGCGGCGAGAATGATTCAGCAGCCGCTGACGATTCTTTTTCAGCGAGACTGCGCACCGAAGCCAGCGCAACACTCGCAACCGTGGCATTGCGGACAAAAGTTCGACGATTCATAGGAGCCTTTAAGAGCGTCAGTAGCGCAAATTGCCAATTTGCGCCACTGGCACAAGATGATTGAACGACGCCACTTCTAATTTGTGGCTGAGGAAAAGTCAAACAGGGGTCAGTTCCATCTGCATCAGCGGATGGGCTCACGTGCGATCTTGAACTTGAATCCACTCGGTGACGCGCGTGGCGCTGACCTTCAGATCAGCCACTCGTCCGGTTCTTCATACAGCGGAAGCAGGATGGATGCAGGTGTGGGTCGAATCGATTTGAAGTTGAGGCTCACGGGAGTGCCGTTGCGCACGCTTTCGGCGAGCCGCTTGGCGTCGGGCAACACATTGATTGCGCGCAGCGCCTGCGGATCGCTTTCGAGCAGCACGCGCTGGCCCGCGTCGGCGCCATAAGCCGCGGTGACGATCTCCTGGCGCAATCGCAGCTTCACGAAATCGAGGTCGCTGTCGATCTGTGCGACTTGCAGCTTTTGCGATTGTTCCTTGCGCACGTAAGCCCGAAACGCTTCGAGCACGCGATCGTTGATGGCGTAATCCGTCGTTTTCGGCGAATGATCGTAATCAACTTTCTCGACGCGGTAGCTTTCGAGACCCGCAATCTGACCAGCGGCGAGGTGCCGCGTGAACTGAAACGCGGCTTCGATGATTCGACCGCGCGCGGGCGTGATGGTCAGCGAGCGCGCTTCGATATCAGGTGTGATGCCGCCGCCACCATAAAAAACGCGACCGGCTGCAGTGCGAAATGCCGGCGCATTCGAACCGCGCGTTTGGTTAATCGTTTCGCTGGGCGACGGCTGGCCCGGTTGCGTCGGCGTTAGATTCTCGTCCTCATCGTGACGCACGTAGTAGTCGTAAAGCGATCCGCTGGAGTAATCGCGCTGCAACGAGCGGCCATACGGCGTGTAATAGCGCGCGGTCGTCAAGGTCAAGCCAAAACCGAATGGCAATTGAAACACGTGCTGCACCAGGCCTTTGCCAAAGCTGGTCTCGCCGACAATCAATCCGCGTCCGTGATCCTGAATTGCGCCGGCAACGATCTCTGACGCCGACGCCGTGTTGCGATTGATTAAAACAACCAGCGGTATGTCTTCAGGATCGCTGCCATTCGATTTGTACACGGCCGGTTCGCGATATTCGCTACGGCCTTTGACCGAGACGATCACTTTATCGCGCGGCAGAAACTCGCTCGCGACATCGATTGCCTGATCCAGCAAACCGCCCGGATTATTTCGCAGATCCAAAACCAGTTGGCGCGCGCCGTCTTTCTTCAGATTCGTGATCGCGTCGCGCAACTCATCATCGGTCGTGTGTTGGAAACCGCCAGTCAATCCGATATAGCCAGTCCCGGAGTTGATCATGAAGGCGTTGCGAATCGACGGGAGTGGCACCGCGTCGCGAATGATCTTGAAATTCAGCGCGACTTGTTCACCGGCGCGTTCGACTTTGATGTTGACCGGCCGCAAACGATCGCCGCGCACGTTCTTGGAAACTTCTTCGCTGGACCAATCGCGCGCGTCCTTGCCGTCAACGTCGACGATACGATCTCCGGCGCGCAATCCGGAGCGCGACGCGGGTGTGTTCTCGACGACAGACTCAACGTACACACCGTCGTCGTGTCGCCGAATCTGCACGCCAATGCCGTAGAAACTCGAGGACTGATCTTCCTTTAACTTTTTGAATTCAGCCGCAGGAAAATAAACCGAATGCGGATCGAGCGTGAACAGCATTCCCTGAATCGCGGCCTGCGTGGCCTTTTCGTAATCGATCTCGCCGGCGTACTTGTCTTCGACCGTGGAAATCGCTTCGCGGTAATCGGCTTCGATGCGATCGGCTTCGTATTTTTCACTCGCGGCGGCGGTCGCGTTTGAATTGGCAACGTAGCGACGCGAGGCGCGTGAGCGAACTCCGCCGGTGACGCTGGCGGCGACAATCACGAGCGCGGCGACGATGGTGAAATTCCGATTCATGGACCAAGCCTGAGGAGCGTTGCCGTGAAATATAGCACAGCCGCGTCGTGGTTCTAAGTCTAGCCGCTTGTACGGCATCCGCAATTCATTGAGAATGTGAAAGATGCAGCCGGCCTTGTCCATCGTTGTCCCCGCGTTCAATGAAGCAGAGCGCATCAACCCGTCGCTGGAAAAGATCATTAAGTATCTTAACCAGCAGCACGATCGGATCGAGCTAATTGTGGTCGATGATGGTTCGACGGATGCCACCGCGAAAGTCGCCGAAGCGACCCTCAGCGAGGCCGGATGTCAACACGCGCGCGTGGTTCGCTACGAACCCAATCGCGGCAAGGGATACGCAGTCCGCGTGGGACTGCTGGAAGCAAAAGCGGACATCGCACTGTTTTCCGACGC
>JAJPKD010000287.1 GCA_021323895.1 Acidobacteriota bacterium
GCCGTCTAAACGAAAAAGTTGATATGACAGCAGCAAAAATCGGCATCATTGGCGGCAGCGGGCTCTATCAAATGCCGGAGCTAACGGATGTTGACGAGATTCAGCTCGAAACTCCGTTTGGCGATCCTTCAGACAAGTTCATCATTGGCACACTCGAAGGCGAACGGGTCGCTTTTCTTCCTCGCCACGGCGTGGGCCATCGATTCACACCAACAGAAGTTCCTTTCCGCGCGAACATCTACGGGATGAAGTTGCTCGGCGTCGAACGAATTCTGTCGGCGTCGGCGGTTGGTTCGCTGCAAGAAAAGTATGCGCCGCTCGACATGGTGATTCCCGATCAGTTCTTTGATCGCACGCGAGCCCGCGCTCGCGAATCGACTTTTTTTGGCGAAGGCATCGTGGCGCACATCGCGTTTGCTCATCCGGTGTGCAGCGACCTTGGCGATGTGCTCCAGGAATCCTGCAAAGCAACCGATGTGAAATCGCATCGCGGCGGGACTTACATCTGCATGGAAGGCCCGGCTTTCTCGACTGTGGCTGAATCAAACGTGTATCGCTCGTGGGGCATGGACGTAATCGGAATGACGAACTTGCAGGAAGCCAAACTGGCCCGCGAAGCTGAAATTTGCTATGCGACGCTCGCGCTGGTGACTGACTATGACTGTTGGCATCCGGGTCATGACGCGGTCACAGTCGAAGCCGTCATCGAATATCTGAACAAGAACGTCCGTAACGCCCAGCTAATTATGAAAGCCGCGGTGAAGGCGCTGGCGAGTCGGCCACGTTCATGCAAATGTGGCTCAGCTTTGAAGAATGCAATTTTTACCGCGCCGAATTTATGGCCGCAAGCAACCGCGCGAAAGCTCGATGCCATCATTGGAAAGTATAAGAGCTAAGGCGTAAGGTGTAGTGTAGGAGTAGATCAAACGAAATGAAGAAGAAAGTTATGCGGATTGGAGTCGCGTTGGCTCTCAGTATCTTGGTTGCTGGAATCACTAACGCTCAAGGTGGCGCGAAAAAGGGACCCGATGTCAGCCGCGATCCTGATATGGAGAAAGAATCGCTCCACAATCTGGAAGTCGCGCGTCAATACTACAAGCTGCGAAAAGCGTACGTCGCGACGTTGCAGCGGTGCGAGGAAGTGCTGGCGGGCAATCCCGACTTTTCCAAGATTGACGAAGTGCTGTTTCTGGCCGGCGAGAGCAGTCTCAATCTTGCCGAAGCCAAAGGCAAGCAGAAGCCTGATCAATATATCGGTGGCCATCTAACACCTGATCAGTTTCGCGAGAAGGCCCGCGATTATCTGTCTCAGTTAGTAAATGAACATCCGCAAAGCAAATTCAGGGACGAGGCGCTTGCCGATTTGAAATCTCTGGGTGGGCTGAAACCGAAAGAAAGTAAGCCGTGAGCAGTGGGCAGTTTGCATAAGGCACAAAGACGTTCTTCAATTCCAAATTCAAGATTCAAAATAAAAAATTCCTACGTCTCTTCTGGTTGTTGGTTCCGTTGCGTTCGACGCGGTGGAAACGCCGTTCGGCAAGCGTGAAAAAATGCTGGGAGGCTCGGCCTCCCATTTTTCGATCTCGGCAAGTTACTTTACTGACGTTCGGCTAGTAGCAGTCGTCGGCGGGGACTTTGGCGCTGAGGAGCGCGCGGTTTTTGATCGACACGAGGTCGATACGAGCGATTTGGAAGTCATTCTCGACGGAAAAACTTTTCGCTGGTTCGGGAAATACGAATACGATCTGAATGTTGCGCATACGCTCGACACGCATTTGAATGTCTTTGCCGGTTTTGAGCCAAAGCTGTCCGAACGCTCGAAGAATTCCCGTCTGGTTTTTCTCGGTAACATCCAACCTGATTTGCAGCGCGGCGTTCGCGAACAGGTTCCGAATGCGGAACTGGTTGCTCTCGACACGATGAATCTGTGGATCGATACCACGCGCGAGTCTTTGCAGAAAACGATCGAAGTGGTCGATCTCCTGATCGTCAATGATGCCGAAGCGCGGCAAATCTCCGAAGAACCCAACCTGATCAAAGCGGCGCGCAAAATTCTTTCGTGGGGACCAAAGACGCTGATCGTGAAGCGCGGAGAATACGGCGCGGCCATGTTCACCAAGGAAGAATACTTCGCGATTCCCGCTTATCCGTTGGAGTCAGTCTTCGATCCCACTGGAGCCGGCGATACATTCGCAGGTGGCCTGATGGGTTATCTGGCAAGCCAGGAAAAGCTCGATGAGGGCGCGTTGCGACGAGCGATGATCTTCGGATCGGTGATGGCGTCATTCAATGTCGAAGAATTTGGCACTGAGCGCGTTCAGCGATTGACGCACGATGAAATCAATCAACGCTTTCGCGAATTCAAACGCTTCACACATTTCGAAGAGATTCCGTTTGAGAGAGTTAGAGAAGTTTCAGGTTCCAAGTTTCAGGTTTCAGGGTAGTTTTGATACCTTGATGAGTAGAAATTGAACTTGAAACTTCAAACCTGACACCGACTTATGTTTTGTCCAACTTGCGAATCTGAATACAAGCCGGGAATCACTCATTGTCCCGATGACGGCGCGACGCTTGTCGAGCGCCTAACGCCTGAAACAGCCGAGCACGACAGCAGCGAAGCTCGCTTCGTCGTCCTGCACACGCTCTCATCGCCGGCCGAAGCTGAAATGGTGAGCGACATCCTGCGCCAGAACGACGTGCGTGCAGTTGTCCAAGCTGGGGCGAACGACGCTTTCTCTCCGGTGTTTTCGGCGGTTTCGCCGGGCGTAGCCGTGCTGGTCGATGAACGCGATCTCGATCGCGCCCGTGAACTTTACGCGTCATTCTTTGGTGAAGACACGTCACCGCTCACCGGGCCTGCCGCCGAAGGCGAAGAAGACCTTCCAGAACCCGAATAGCGTGGCTGCGGAACCCATCGTTGTTTTGATGACGGCATCCGAAGCCGTTGAAGCAACTCGCATCGCGGAGTTGCTCGTCGATAAGAAGCTGGCTGCCTGCGTGCAAATCCTCCCAGAGATGCAATCGATTTATTTTTGGAAGGGAGAGGTGCAGCGAGATCGCGAAGTGCTTTTGCTGGCCAAAACCACGCGCGCGAAATTTGCTGAACTCGAACGCGAGGTGCGCGCGATTCACAGTTATGAGACTCCCGAGATTATTGCTTTGCCGGTCGTGGAAGGATCTGAAGCCTATCTCAAGTGGCTGACAACTTCCTGCGAAGGCTCGTAAGTTTTTACAATCTCCACAACTTCGGCTGGTGAGTCGGTAACATGCAGCCGTCGAAAATCCTCTTCAACGATTTTCCCTTCGGCGAGCATTGGGCCTCGCAACCAATTCAACATCTCTTGCCAGTATTTGGATCCGAAAAGCACGACCGGAAAGTTGTGAATCTTGCGCGTTTGGATCAGCGTGAGTGCTTCGAACAATTCGTCGAGCGTGCCGAAACCGCCGGGGAAGATGATGAAGGCGTCGCTATATTTGACGAACATCATCTTGCGCACAAAAAAGTATTTGAACTTCAACGACAGCGTCAGGTACTCATTCGATTTTTGCTCGTGCGGCAGTTCGATGTTGCAACCAACTGATGTCCCGCCGGCCTCGAAGGCGCCACGGTTGGCAGCTTCCATAATTCCTGGCCCACCCCCGGTGATGACCGAATAACCTGCCCGGGCAAGTAGCGCGCCCGTCTCTTGCGCGGCGCGATATTCAGGATCGTTGGCGGGCGTACGCGCCGATCCGAAAACAGCGACGCCATTTGTGATGTGGGCGAGATCTTCGAAGCCCTGGACGAACGCGCCCATGATGCGGAACACGCGCCACGTGTCGGTGTGGAGAAACTCATCGGCGCTGGGTGTCTCGAGCAGGCGTTCGTCCTGCGTCCCACGGCGATGCTTTTTGTAATAGTTCTCGTGTTCCATTCTGAACAATCCGCAGATTACGCAGATTTCACAGATTAGGCAAAGATGGAAAATGCAGCGCGAACCACGCGCACAAGTAACCTAACGCTGACTTAGAGTGCTCATCTGCGGAATATGTGTAATCTGCGGATTTGTCCTAAATCCCCATGATGTTATATCCGCAATCCACGTAAATTGTTTCGCCCGTGATTCCGGAAGATAGCGGACTGCAAAGAAACAGCGCGGTGTTGCCAACTTCCCGCGGCTCGACGTTGCGTTTCAACGGCGAGCGCTCAGCGTGATGCTTCAACATGTTGCTTAAGCCGGACACGCCGCGCGCGGCCAGCGTCTGAATTGGCCCGGCGCTGATGGCATTCACGCGAATGTGACGCGAGCCGAGGTCAGCCGCGAGATACCGCACACTTGATTCAAGCGCGGCCTTGGCCACGCCCATCACATTGTAGCCCTGATAGACCTTGTCAGCGCCATGAAAGGTCATCGTGACGACGCTGCCACCTTCGGTCATTAAGGGAGCTGCGGCGCGCGCCATTTGCGTCAATGAGTAAGCGCTGACTTCGAGCGCAGAGAGAAAGCCATCGCGATCGACTTTCATGTACTCACCTTCAAGCGCTTCGCGTGGTGCGAACGCAATGCTGTGAATCACGAAATCCAGACGGCCGAACTCGTCCCCGACCCGATGAAACGCCTGATCGACTTCGTCCTGCTTCGCGACGTCGCACGAAATCAGAAGCGAATCCGGCATCTCTTCCGCCGTCAATCGCTCGACGTTTTCTTTCAAGCGCTCGCCTTGATATCCAAACGCCAGCCGCGCGCCAGCCTGGTGGAGAGCTTGCGCCGTGGCCCATGCAATCGAACGTTTGTTGGCGACACCAAAAATGATTCCTTGTTTGCCTTCAAGCATAGTCAACTTGGTTAGATCGAATTCAAAATCGTAGAACTCAGTTTTCGCCGGACACAATGAGCAGCAGGCTGTCGAATTATTCCTGCCGCGTTTACTGGTCGCGATCCTTCATCTGCTGTTTCAATTCTCTGGTGCGGTTGTCGGTTACGTCTGTGAGACAAATCGCGGCAATCATCGGCCGCATCGTGCCGCCTTTGTATTGATCGCCGACGAACTCGCAATTAGCATCGCGATACTTGACCCAAGCGAGCTGCGCCGTCTTAAGCTGAGCCCTTTCCGCTTCGTCCAGCTTCGCGGCGAACTGCTTGTATGCTTCGTTAAGACGCCTGTCGGCGGCTTTGTATTGATTGCCCCAGCAGATAGTCATCTCGGTTTGCGTCTGAGCGTCAGCGCAGGGTTCAGACTTCTTTGGCTCCTGGGCCAAAGCGTAACTGCCCACGAGTAATAATAAGCATAACGAAACAAGTTTCATTTCCAAGCCTCTTCGTTCTCTTATTCGAGGGATGAATCGCGCAAGTATTAAGACAGATCGAAGCAAAGAGCAAGTTTGCGCGCCCGCCGCTCACTCATCAGTGTTTGAAGTGCCTCACACCCGTAAAGACCAGCGCGATGTTGTGCTCATCCGCCGCGTCGATTACCTCTTGATCGCGCACTGAACCGCCCGGCTGAACAACCGCGGCGATGCCGTGTTTAGCAGCTTCATCGAGGCCGTCGCGAAAAGGGAAGAAGGCGTCGGACGCCAGCACCGAACCTGCGATGGGAAGTTGCGCGCGCATCGCGCCAATCTTGACCGAATCGACGCGCGACATTTGACCAGCGCCAACGCCCACCGTTTGTTTGTCGCGAGCATAGACGATCGCGTTTGACTTCGTATGCTTGCAGACTGACCAGGCAAACAGCACGTCATCGATTTCTTTTTCCGTCGGAGCGCGCTTGGTCACGACCTTCAAATCGTCGCGTTTCAAGCGATGCGTGTCGCGAGTCTGCAGCAACATGCCACCGGAGATTTGTTTGTACTCAAGGCCTTCTGCCGGTTTTGCGTCGCCTCCCCGCAGCACGCGCAGGTTCTTTTTCGTCTTCAAAACTTCAAGCGCGGCTTCGTCGTAGTCGGGAGCAATCACAACTTCGGTGAAGATTTCGATCACTGCGCGAGCTGCTGCCTCATCAAGCGTTCGATTGAAGGCAACGATGCCGCCGAAGGCCGAGACCGGATCGCAAGCAAGTGCGCGTCGATAAGCCTGCTCTGTGCTTGCGCCGAGCGCGACACCCGCAGGATTCGTATGCTTAATGATTGCACAGGCGAGTTCCTTGAAGCCACAAACCAACTGCCACGCCGCATCCGCATCGACGTAGTTGTTGAAGGACATTTCCTTGCCTGACAGCAGCGGCGCGTTCGCGACGCCTTCGTCCCAGCCGGCTTCGTAGAGCGCGGCCTGCTGATGCGGATTCTCTCCATAGCGCAAGTCGGTTTTCTTTTGCAGCATCAAGACGCCGTGGTCGGCCAGCGACTTCATTTGATCAGCCGCACGTTTCGCAAAGATGCGATTGAAATTGACGCCTCCACCACCTCCGCCAAACGTTCCGATACCGCCAAATTGCGGAGCTTGCGAGTCGCCGATGTTCAATATGGCCGACGTCAGATAACTTGAAATCATCATGTCGTAGGAAGCGGTTCGGTTAAACGCTTCGCGCGCCAGTTTGTGACGCGTCGTTTTTGATAACGCACCTTCGTGGTTCTTCATCTCGTCGAGGATTGATGGGAAGTGATGATTCGAGACAATGACGGCGACATGCTGATAGTTTTTCGCGGCGGATCGGATCATCGCCGGACCGCCGATGTCGATCTGCTCGATGGCTTCATCCAGCGGCGCGCCGGTCATCACTGTTTGCTCGAATGGATAGAGATTGATGACGACCATGTCGATCGGTTCAATACCGTGTTGCTTCATCGCATTAACATGCTCATCTTTGTCGCGAAGCGCGAGCAGCCCGCCATGAATCTTCGGATGCAATGTCTTGATGCGGCCATCCATCATTTCGGGGAAACCGGTCACATCCGAAACGTCGCGCACATCGATTCCTGCATCGCGGAGCGTCCTGGCCGTGCCGCCCGTGCTGATGATCTCGACACCAAAGGCTTTCAGTTCACGCGCGAAATCAACGATGCCGGTTTTGTCCGAGACGCTGATCAGGGCGCGACGGATCTTTACCAATCCTTCGGATTTATCTGCTGTCATAAATTGTTGGTTGAATGCGAGGGCTAGAGTACCAACTTACGCATGTTTTGTAACGTGCGGGCTTGCGGCTTGGGATGGGAAGAAGGATCGAAAATCGATCCGCATGGAAGCGGCTCGCAATGAGCAAGTACTCGTCGAGCTAAAACAGGAAGCGCCCGAAGAACAGGATGCTCAGGATGATGAGGATTGTGATGACGATGATTTTCACTAATGTCATGGCGTGACCTCGTCGTGCCTCAAATTTACGGGCGATTCTAAGAGGGGGATCATGGTCATGTCAATCCCCAGATTTGTAAAGAGTTGTTAATTTATTTGGAGGTATATCCGGAAAAATAGAGGCATAGTTCCAAAGCGAACCTGCTGCAAAATGAAGGGCGCGCGACTCCCTTTGCGGAGAGCCGTGCACCCAAAATTGTGCCGGCTTAGAACGAGATGCCGGCCTGAACCTGCAACGTACGGGGCGCGACGAAATGAGTGCCGCTGAACGTTGAAAGAAAGTTGTAAAGAGCGACTTTGTTCGTGATGTTCACGGCCGTAAACCGCAAGCTGACCTTCTTATGATCCGAACGAAAGAGATTGTCTGTGCCGAAGCTCAGATCGAAGAGATGCCGCGCCGCGATGCGCGGTGGATTCGTATCGTCATTCTCAGCGCCGTCCGCTGGAATACGCACACGCAAAGCGCCGCGCGTTGCGGACGAGCATGAACGGATCGGAGTCGTAAGCGTCGCGAAGGTGCTGCCGCAAAACAATCCGATCTGTTGTTGCTGATCAGCCGTGAAGGTCAATGCCGTCGCGTAATCGGTGACCGCTCCCGCCACGGCGCCGCTATCATAGCGCCACGTAAAGGCGACGTAGGGAAGCAGCTTCTTCCAATGTTCGAATTGATATTGCACCTGGGTCGTCTGCTCGAAGTTCTGATCGTGATCGATGCGAAAGACTCCCGTGGGCAGATCAGAGTTAAAGAATAATCCACCGGACTCTGGCGGGAAGAACCGCGCGCGTGTGTGGCCCGCCGTTGTGAAAGCGGTGAGGCCTTTGTAGTTGGTCAGTGTGAACTTGAATGACGCGCCGTCCAACTTTGACTTCTGCCAGGCGATCGGAAACGCGAGAGACGTATTCAACAGAGCGTTGAAGTCGTACGCGTTGTTCGTGCGCTTATTGAAATAATCAAAGTCGAGCACGATGTATTTGCCGACGCCTTGCTGAAATCCAGCGTTGAATTGAGTGCGCGTGCCGGGACGCAAGGGTTGGCTGCTTGCGTCTCCTAGGACTCCATTAGCCAGCCCGCCCGCGCCCGTGGCGTTCGACAGGATGAGGTTCTCGTTATAAGGCGTCTCGAAGTTTCGCGTTAACGACGCACGCAACACCCTTGAAGTTTTCTTCAGGTGATATGAGATTCCGAGACGCGGTTGCAGCAGCCGGCCTCTGGATATTCCGTCATAATTGTCGAAACGAACTCCAAGTGTCGCAGTTGCCGCGCCGAACGTAATGTTGTCCTGAGCGTATCCGGCTTCCTGCTTGACGTCCGTGCGGCCATAGAACTTGAAGTAGCTGCCGCCGCGCGTGAGGTCGAATCGCCGCAAGCCTGGAAGAAAATCAGGACTTGCGGGATTGTTGAAGTCAGGATCAGTAATCGCGAAGTTGAATCCTTCCGTTAACAGCGTGTGTTGCAACTGCACGCCAAACTTGGCGTTGTGCCGGCCCTTCACATAAGAGATGTCGGCCTTGACGCCGATGTTGTTCAGCCGCCGCGATTGACCAAAGGTAATCGGCCGATCTGAGAGAGCGTTCGGACTGCCAAAGTACTGCACGGTATCGAGTCGATAGTATGGATTGACTGTCAGTACCGTTGTCGAGCTAAAGATGTGAACGTAGCCAGGCGCGATGTTGATGCTGTGGACCATCTGTCGCTGGTCCTGCCCGACTGCCTGCTGATCGAATTGATTCGGCGTTTGAAAATTATTGCGCGCCAGAGAAAGATTCAGGTGGAAGGTGTCTTTTGCAGTTGGGCTCCAATCGATGCGATCGAAAAGATTTGCCGAATTGCCACGATCGTGCAGCACCATGAATTCGGGCGCGTCCAGAAACCGGCCTGATCTTTCGAAGGTGCCGGTAATGAAGTTTCCCAAATGGGAGTCCCCGTAACTCAGCGAGCCATCCTGACTGATCGTGCCGAACGTGCCGTACGTCGTGTTAAAGCTGCCCGTCGGCGGTTTTTGATTCAAACCCGATTTCGTGATTGCGTTAATGACCAGGCTTGTCTTGTCACCATATTCAGCCGGCGTCGCGCCAGTGATTACTTCCAGCGACTGCACCGCGCTGGGAGGGAGTTGGGTTGAGAAGGCTTTGCTCTGCTGATCGGAAATCGGTTGATTATCGACGGAGTAGGATGTCTGCGCGTGATCGCCGAGCGGATGAAAAAATCCGTTCGAGTCTGCGACAACGCCCGGAGCAGCGAGCGTCACCACATCGCTCAATCCTGAGCCGGGTGAACGTACGGGAAGCCTTGTGATTAGTGTCTGATCGACATCGGTATGCGTGGTCGGTATGTTTTCAATTACCTGGGACGCGTTGCTCGTGACGTTTACGGTTTCGGTGGTGCTCCTGACATCAAGCGGTATCTTCAATGTGATCGGAACTGCTGTCCGCACCGTTAGTGTCTGCGTCGCTGCCGAAAATCCTGTAGCCGCTACGGTAAGTTGATAATTGTTCGGCGGAACGTCAGCAAAGCGAAAACTGCCGTCCGCGTCACTTGTTGCAGTCCGTTTGTATCCGGTAATTGAATTTGAAATCGATATCGTTGCGTTCGGTACGACGGCCCCATTCGGATCGACAATCGTGCCGCTAATAGTGCCCGCGGTTAGTGCCTGCGCTTGCGAAGTCGCAGTAGCGAAAAAAAGAATGAATGCGAATAATGCGAATCCAACCATGAATCTCTGAGCCATGTTGCGATCTCCCAGGTTTGACTTAGTCGGACGCAGTTCGTGCGATCACTTTGAAGTCGCCCAAACGGAACGTCCTTGGCCTTTTTGGAGAATGCGCTCGGCCAAATCCGGCGCACAGGAACGGCGAATGTGGCTTAGAGAATTGTCGGAGGAGCGCGTCCGCGTTGGTTGCCGGAAAAATCCGCGCGAACGAACGCCGCTGTGTGCTCGATAGCGAGAACACGAGCTTGCGTGGCGCTGCTAACCGACGTATCGGTGAATACCGTCGTCGAGAGGTTTTGGTGCAGTTGGCAGATTAGACAGTCGGTCGCCGTTCGGAAGAATGACGCTGACCCAGATCTCTTGTGTGAGTGCGCGTCTTCTGTTGGCTGGGGGACGGCGGTGATTTGCTGCTGACTAGATTTCGTCGCCCTTGGCAGGGAACCATGTTTGTGGGTGAATTCAGCGGATGATTGCCAGCCAAGAATCGTCAGCAGCAGAGCGGCCAACAGACGCGCTCGCTTCGCCTTGATACCAAAACTTTGAGTGAAGTTACGAAACACTTGTGAACTTGATGCTAGACTGAGACTTGGTCTAAGCATAGTCAGTCTAGTTAGCCCGTTGGGCCATGTCAATGAAACCTGGTGCAAGATTGCGCAACCTGACAAAGATGGTGCTCGTGGTGTTGGTGCTGACTTGGGGGTCAGCAGTTGAGGCTACCGGTCAGGAGGTCGCGGTTAACATCAACGTGGACCCGGCCAGCACTCGCGTTGCAATCGAAGGAACTTGCGCGCCGACGACCGTGTGGTCTTTTCAGAATACGTACGCGAACTTGATTGGCCTCGGCAATCGGATCGAGAAGTTTGCTCTGAACGATGAATTGGGCCAGAAAGTTGCCGTCCGAAAGATCGCGCCGGGGCAATTTGAATCAAGCAAGCCGGCCGCGAGATTTCATTATGAAGTGAACCTCGCGCCGCCGGCTCTTCCATCGGATTCCGCGATGGTTTCGTGGCTGAACAATGACCGCGGGCTATTAATGTTGGCGGACTTGTTGCCGATCGCGGCCCAGAAAGAACATACGAGTGCCAAAATCAAATTGACTCTGCCGCAAACGTGGCGGGCTTATTCTTCGGGGGAACAGCCAGGTCAAGCGGAGTTCTCAGTTCACGACGTTGACCGCGCAGTGGTCGCGGTGGGTGCCCATCTTCGTGCGTCAACGGTAAATGAATCAGGAATGACGCTGCGGTTTATTACGGATGGCGATTGGGCTTTCTCGGATCCGGAAGCGCTGGAGTTGATTGGCAAAGTTCTGAAAGCGCACCACGAAATCTTCAACGCGGTCCCTTCGAAACGAGGGCAGCTCATTCTGTTCCCCTTTCCACAGACGACCGGCGCAACCAATTGGTCGGCCGAAACTCGCGACGCAAACGTGACGCTGCTTCTCGGAAAGTTGCCGACGAAGGTTGGTGCATTGGCGCAGTTGAGTACTCCGCTCACGCACGAGCTTTTTCATTTGTGGATTCCTAACGGGCTGGCGTTGAGCGGCGACTACGATTGGTTTTATGAGGGTTTCACGGTGTATGAAGCTTCGCGGGTGGCAGTCGATCTCGGGCTGTTGACCTTTCCAGAATTCTTGAACTCGATCGCGCGCGCTTACGATGCCTCTCTGCAAGATGGCTCGTTGTCTTTGCTTGAGGCATCACGAACAAGATTTACGACGGGGAAGACCTCGGTCTATGCAAGGAGCCAGCTCTTGGCTTTTGTTTACGATTTGAGGTTGAGAACACTCAGTCATCGCAAGCGATCCCTGAGCGACATCTATCGCAAACTGTTTCAAGCGAACGCAGATCGAAGCGACGTGGACGGCAATGATGCGGTGATTAGCGTTCTTAGCAGAGAATTAGGATCACAGGAGTTTGTTGACTCACATGTGCGCCGTCCATTCTCTATTGACCTGGGGGAAGAGCTGGCGCCGTTTGGTTTGAAGGTGGAGAAGCTCGGCTTGCGAACGCACATAGGTGCCAGCGACAAACTGAGCAGACAGCAGCGCGATTTGTTGCGCGACTTGGGTTACAATGACGCCACCCATGGGACGCGCAGGAAGTAGCGCTCTTAGAGGTTTTCAGTCGATCATGATTCAGCATTCTCGAGTACTTCTGCAATTCGCCACGATAATTTCACTGATGGTGTTGATTTCCGGGTGCTCTGCAATTGCGAGCCGCGGAAGCACCGGCGTCGTTGTGACGCGTAGCGCGCAGATTCGAAGCTCGACTGCCGTGGTAGCGGCGGATCTCCTGGAGGTGAGTCGAGGCGACATCGTCGAGATCCTTGATTCCCTCGACGTTCCCGATCCATCGGACAATACCAAGAAGGAGCGTTGGTTTCGTGTTCGAGCCCGTGATACTGAGAACACGGAGGGATGGATCGAAGCGCGCAACGTTATGCCGGACGATGTGTTGGGGAAATCGCGCAAGCTTGCCGATGAAGATAAGAGTCTTCAGTCCCAGGCGACTGGTCAATTGCACGCTGGATCCAATCTCCGCCTTTCACCAGATCGCAGCAAAGATGACAACATCATGATGCGATTGGATAGCGGATCGAGCTTCGAAATTATCGGCTGGTCCCGCGTGCCGAAATTCAAAGGCGGAGAAACGACCGAGAGCGACACGGCGCCGAAGCCCGGAACCGCGACGAGCAATAGCAAGAAGTCGGCTGATAACGATGAGGAGAACCCTGAGGATCAAGAGACAACTGAGCTTTGGTACAAAGTGCGGCTAGCGCCATCGATTTCACCAGCGCCGGAAGGCTGGATCTTCGGCAAGCAGGTCGAGTTAACTGTTCCCAGCGACATCATCTATTACCGCACTGGACGTGAGTTCGTCGCGTGGCGACGTTTGGACGAAGACAGTAGCGATGAAGGTTCTGCAACCCAGACCAAAGACGTAGCGAAGTCGTCACGTCCCGGCAGTTGGGTGATTCTGGAAAAGAGCTCGGCCAAAGAACCGCACAAGATCGGCGAACCGGATTTCGATCGCATCTATGTGCTCGGTTATGAGAAGCACGATCAGGATCACTACACCGCGTATCGCAGTCCTGATGTTGAGGGCTACTTGCCTTTGAAAGTCGAAGGCAAAGGCGCGAGCAAAACATTCACCGTGCGAATCAAAGACGATTCCGGCCAAGTGAAAGACATGACATTCAGTTTGTACCGGGACGACCATGGAGTGATGCGCGTCACGCCACCGGAGCAGTTGAAAGCGGCGAAGAAGCGTTAGGCAAAGTTGCGGGCAACTAGGCTCGATTTCATTCATCTAACACGGTCTTTCGGGAGCGCGGGGAAGCTTCAATGTGAACCCCAACAAAGTTGGCGCTGAAAAAGTTTGCACCTGCGCTTGACACTCCTGTAGCTGTCAGTTAAACTCCCCGTTTGCTTAGGGCAAGTCCGAGCTGTCCGTAGTGCAATCAGACAATTTGGATTCGATCTTTGAAAACTAGATAGAGCGTGTCCGTTTCAATTTAGACCTTTGAGAGTCAAACGCGAACGATAAAGTTCGCGTCAAAACTCTGAAGAAGAGTCATTATCGAAACTGATATTGACCAGTAAGATAATGTTCCAGTGAACAAACTATTAACGAGAGTTTGA
>JAJPKD010000050.1 GCA_021323895.1 Acidobacteriota bacterium
AACGCGACGCTCTTCAAACCGATCAATCAGATTTTGGCGTCGCGCGAAAAGCGGACCCGCGGCCGACTAACCGAAGCCGAAGAAATTACTGAGAGCGTGAACAAGAAATTGACGCAGTACGAAAAATCTTTGCGCCAAGCGCGAGCCGAAGCTTATGCGATGTCCGAAGCGCAGCGTGCTGAAGTTATGAAGGATCGCCAGCAGAAGCTGAATGAGATGCGCCAACAATTAGCCGAATCGATCTCACAGGAAAAGAAAACGATCCAACAACGAGCTGCAGAAGCGCGCGCCTCTTTGGAAACTGAATCACGGCAGATCGCCAGCGAGATTAGTTCTCGAGTACTGAGTCGCCCGATCAGCGATGCCGAGATGAATTGATGATGTTTGCTCTCGCAAATTTATTTTTGTTCGCGGAAGAAGGCCCGAAGTGGTGGGACTATCCCGGCTTTGAGCTGTGGAAGTTCATAAACCTTTTCATCTTTGTTGGCGCGTTGGTTTACATCCTCGTTCGCAAAGCGAAGCTCGGCGACGCGTTCAAGGCGCGGCGCGAGGGCATCAAGGCTGAACTGGAAAAGGCGCGCAAGGAACGTGATGCGGCGCTGGCGAAACTGAAGGAAGTCGAGGAGCGTCTGGCGACACTTGATGATCAGGTCGCGGCCATCAGCGCCAAAGCGAAAACCGAAGCCGCTGAAGAGCGCGAACGAATTGCGCGTTCGACTGAAGCTGAAATCGCCAAGCTCACCGCGCAAGGTCAGCGCGACATTGAGAACGCGGCCAAGGTCGCCAGGAAGGATCTCCGCCGCTTCACGGCGGAACAAAGCGTGCGGTTGGCCGAAGAAATAATCAAACGAAACATTCGACCGGACGACGATGTTCGGTTGATCTCGCGCAACATAGACGACATGGGAGCCGCCCGATGAGCGTACAGACGGTAGCGCGCCGCTACGCATCGGCGCTCGCAGATGTTGTGCTGCAACGGGGTGAAGCTCGCGAAGTGCAGAGCGAGTTGCGTGAATGGGAACAGACGCTGCAGTCGAACTCGAACCTGCGCGAAGTGTTCGCGAATCCCACCATCGCTGTGGATCAAAAGCGCGCGGTGCTCAACAAACTGATCGGCATTGCCAAGCCGCGGCCGACGACGACAAACTTTCTGAAAGTCCTTCTGCAGAACCAACGACTCACCGAACTCGCTGAGATCAATACAAAGTTGGCGCAGATACTGGATGAACGCGCGGGCATGATTGGCGCGACGGTGACTACGGCGCGCGCGGTGCCGCAGGACGCGCAACAGCGGCTGCAGCACACGCTCGCGACCTTGACGGGAAAGAAAGTTAGGATCGACTTCGCCATGGATCCGGAAATTATTGGCGGCCTGGTGACGCGCATCGGCTCGACGGTCTATGACGGTTCAGTGCGCAACCATTTGCAGCAGAGTAAAGAGAAAATGGCGGGATAAGGAACTGTCAGTGGTCAGTTGTCCGTTGCACAAACGAACCACTGACTACTGACTACTGACTACTGACAAACTTATGGAACCAATCAAAGCAAACGAAATTAACGAAATCATTCGCCAGCAGATCGAAAACTTCGAGACTGGCGTCACCGTCGCTGAAGTCGGCACCGTAATCAAAGTGGGCGACGGTATCGCCGAGGTTCACGGCCTGGAAAAAGTCATGGCCGTCGAACTGCTCGAGTTCCCGCATGACGTCCGCGGCCTCGCGCTCAACCTGGAGGAAGACAAAGTCGGCGTCGTACTTTTTGGCGACTTTCAAAAAATCAAGGAAGGCGACATCGTAAAACGCACCGGACGCATCATGCAGGTGCCCGTCGGACAGGCCTTGGTCGGCCGTGTGATCGATGCGCTCGGGAATCCGGTTGACGATCGCGGGCCGATCCTTACTGACGAATTCAATCCGGTTGAGCGCATCGCTCCCGGCGTCGTCGATCGCCAGCCTGTGAAAGAGCCTTTGCAGACTGGATTGAAAGCGATCGATTCGATGGTTCCGATCGGTCGCGGCCAGCGCGAACTGATTATTGGCGATCGTCAAACTGGGAAAACGGCGGTCGCGGTCGATGCGATCATCAATCAGCGCGGCAAAGATGTCATCTGTATTTATGTCGCGATTGGGCAGAAGGCTTCGACGATTGCGCAAATCGTAAAGACGCTTCAGGATTTTGGCGCGATGGATTACACGATCGTGGTTGCGGCCACGGCTTCGGATCCCGCCGCGATGCAGTTTCTCGCCCCTTACTCGGGCGCCGCGATGGGCGAGTACTTCTGTGATCGCGGTCAGCACGCGCTCACGATCTACGACGATCTTTCGAAACAAGCGGCCGCTTATCGCGAGATTTCTTTGCTCTTGCGCCGGCCGCCGGGTCGCGAAGCTTATCCCGGCGATGTTTTCTATCTCCACTCGCGCTTGCTCGAGCGCGCGGCGAAACTTTCCGACGCGAAAGGCGGCGGCTCGCTGACGAGCTTGCCGGTAATCGAAACTCAAGCCGGCGACATTTCGGCTTATATTCCGACCAACGTAATTTCGATTACTGACGGCCAGATCTTTTTGGAAGGCGATCTGTTCAATTCCGGTATCCGGCCGGCCATCAACGTGGGCAACTCAGTATCGCGCGTGGGCGGCGCGGCGCAGATCAAAGCCATGAAGCAGGTCGCCGGCAGTCTGCGACTCGATCTCGCGCAATATCGCGAGCTCGCCGCGTTTGCTCAATTCGGATCGGATCTCGACAAGACCACGCAAGCACAGCTCGCGCGGGGCCAACGGCTGACCGAAATTCTGAAGCAGCCGCAGTATCAGCCGATGGATGTCGAGAAGCAGGTGCTGATCATTTGGGCGGCGACCAACGGTTTTACCGATGACGTCGCGATTGAAGACGTCCGCAAATTCGAAACGGAACTGCTGAAGTTCATCGAGAATTCTCATCCCGGCGTCTTGCAGAACCTGCGCGAGAAGAAAGCGGTCACCGACGACATCAAGAAAGATCTGGAACAGTCGCTGAAAGATTTTAAGGATGTTTGGGCGGAGCGCGCGCAAGCCGTCGCGGCGTAGCATAGACTTTAGTCTGTGTTTCTGGTTCAACGCATAGCACGGTCTCACAGACTGAAGTCTATGCCACTTTTGGAATGGCAAATCTTCTAGACATTCGCCGGCGCATTAAGTCGGTCAAGAACACGCAGCAGATCACCAAAGCCATGAAAATGGTTTCGGCGGCGAAGCTGAAGCGCGCGCAGGATCGCGTTATCAACGCGCGGCCGTTCGCTAACAAAATGGCTGACGTGCTGGCCGATCTCGCTTCGCAGACCACGGAAGATTTTCATCATCCGCTGCTGGATGCGCGCGGCGATGAAAAGTATCTGGTGGTGCTGGTCACAGCCGACAAAGGTTTGTGCGGCGCTTTTAATGCGAATCTGATCAAAGCTGCGCAGGCGTTTCTGAAAGCAAACGCTGGCAAAACAATCGAATTTCTCACCGTCGGCCGCAAGGGGCGCGATTTCTTTCGCCGCAGGGCCACGGTCGCCGGCGAATACGTCGGACTCACCGGCAAAGGCCGAGTTGATTCCTCTGAGGCTCTGGAAGTCGCCGATGACATTATCAAACGCTTCACCGAAGATGAGACGATCGACAAAGTTTTTCTGATCTTTGCCGAGTTCAAAACTGTTCTGACCCAACGCATCGTCGCCGAGCAGCTGCTGCCCATCTCGCGCGCCGCCGAATCGGATGATGCGAACAAAGCATCGGCCGAAGTGAAGGACTACATCTATGAACAGCCGCCCGCGGAGATCTTCACTCGCTTGCTGCCGCGTCTGGTCGAGACGCAAATCTTCCGCGCCCTTCTGGAATCGATCGCTTCGGAACAAGGCGCTCGCATGACGGCGATGGATGCGGCTTCAAAGAACGCCGGCGATCTCATCTCTTCGCTGACCTTGAACATGAACCGCGTTCGTCAGGCAGCCATCACCCGCGAAATCATCGAGATCGTTTCCGGCGCGGCGGCGTTGTAAAAACCGCGCAAGGGTATTAGCATCAAGCTATGGCGACGCTCGAAATCACAATCAAGAAGAAGAACAATCGCGTAGTGGTTGAGATGGACGCGGCACGCTTCGAAAAACTGGCCGCAGATTTTGGTCTGTTTAGTCAGGATTTCCTCGCCAGCCTTACTCGCGCCGAACGAGACGTAAAGGCCGGACGACTGACCAATATTAAGTCCCTGAGAGACGTTCGGAATTAGTGGCGTGGAAGTCTTCCTCACCGACGAATTCCTCAAGCGGTATCGCCAGTTGCCTTCGTCAATACGAAAGAAGGCTGAGAAGCAAGAAAAGCTCTTCCGGCAGAATCCTTTTTACCCCTCGCTTCACACTGAGAAACTCGAGCCGAAAGGCAAGCAGGTTTGGAGCTTTCGAATAGATCGAAGTTACAGAGTCCTATTCCGGTTCGTCGATGGTGGCGATGTAATCTTTCTTACTGTTGGTCCTCATGACTGGATTTACAAGATTCCCTTCTAACAAAACCATCTATTCGGTCTAGCTCGGCCATGGCCTCTTCAATCGAAACTCAATGGCAGTCGCAGCGTGAACGACGACGACGCCTGGCCAGAATCACGCTGATCCTTTGCCTAATCATCGCGACGTGTGGAATCGTGGCGTGGTTTTGGGTTACTCAACCATTGCTCTCCCGGCCACAATCCACGCAAGCCGTCGCGGTCGATCCGGCACGACTTGAGACCGATGTGCGGATGCTCTCCGGGCAACTACTGCCGCGAGACCAGACTCATCCGCAGAATCTCGATCGCGCCGCCGCTTACATTCATTCCCGACTTGCCGAAAGCGGCGGCCGAGTGAGCGAGCAACCATTCACCATCTCTGGCAACACCTATCGCAATGTGATCTGTTCGTTAGGGCCTGAGTCAAACGAACGCATCGTCGTGGGCGCGCACTACGATTCCTATCACGAGTATCCGGCTGCTGATGACAATGCCAGCGGAGTCGCCGGACTCATTGAGTTGTCGCGACTGTTATCGCATGCGCAATTGCCTCTGCAAGTTGATCTGGTGGCGTTCTCTCTCGAGGAGCCACCCTACTTCGGCACAGCGCACATGGGGAGCGTGATCCATGCACAATCGCTGAACGATGCTGGAATCTCAGTAAGGGCGATGCTGTCTTTGGAAATGATCGGTTACTTCAGCGATGCGCCCGACTCCCAGAGTTTCCCGGTGTCTTTGCTACGAGCCTTCTATCCATCACAAGGAAACTTCATCGCGGTGGTGGGCAGTCTCGGCGAAAGCAGTCTGGCGCGTCGCGTGAAGCGCGCTATGCTCGGGGCTTCGTCGCTGCCGGTCTATTCAATTAACGCCCCACGATTCGTTCCCGGCGTCGATTTCTCAGACCACCTCAGCTATTGGAAAGCGGGTTATGACGCTCTGATGATCACCGACACCGCTTTCTATCGTAATCACAACTATCACACCGCGAACGATACTCCAGAAAGACTTGATTATCGGAGAATGGCGATGGCCGTGGCGGGAGTCTATGGCGCTGTGATCAATCTTAGCACCAGCAACTAGAGTCCAAAGATCAGAATTGTTTCCAATCGATGGCTAAAGAAAAACTGAATCGTCCGCTGAGCAATCTTAACCCCGCGTCGTCGCGCCGGCGCCTTTCTCGTTACGGCCCACTCCTGATCTGGGCCGCACTCATCTTCATTGGATCGAGCGATCTGCTGGCCGGCTCGCACACAGCCGGGTTTTTGGTGCGCCCGCTGCGCTGGCTGTTTCCGAATTCGAGTGAAGCAACGCTGCAGACGATCCATCTTTTAATTCGCAAAGCCGGGCATGTGGTCGAATATGCGATTCTGGCGGGGCTGGCGGCGCGCGCCTTTCGCACGTCGTCACGCGAACTTCTGCGCGCGCGGTGGTTTTGGATTTCGCTGCTCGTCGTCGTCGTCTATTCCCTGACTGACGAGTATCACCAAAGTTTTGTGCCGTCGCGGGGAGCTTCGCTGCACGACAGCCTGATCGACTCGCTGGGTGGACTGGCAGCTCTGGCAATCATCGCCTGGAGGCATCGTGCCAAAACCAGGAGCGGTAGCGAGCGGATCAAGCGAGATCGCTGAACATAGGGAAAGAGGAACCTCTTGATCCGGTCTCTACAGCTCCCGGTTCTGACACCTCCACTCGCCGTACTAACACGCCGTGACCTGCCGACAGATTGAACACGTCACAGGTTTTCACCGTATAATACCTGGCAGTTCACACAAGGAGACTACACATGGGAATTCTCGACCGGCTCAGCCCGACTGCACAGTTCATCGAAGTTATCGAGTGGCTCGACGACTCCACCGACACCATGCTTTACCGGTTCCCGGTGAAGGACCAGGAAATCAAGAATGGCGCTCAGTTAATCGTGCGCGAATCGCAGGCGGCGGTTTTTGTTCATGAAGGCCAAATCGCCGACGTGTTCGGCCCGGGCCGTTACACGGTTGAAGGCGGCAACACGCCGATCCTTTCAAAGCTCGGCGCGTGGAAGTACGGATTTAACTCGCCGATGAAATCGGAAGTCTATTTCGTCAACACGAAACAGTTCACCGATCGCAAGTGGGGCACGTCCAATCCGGTGATGATGCGCGACAGTGACTTTGGCATGGTTCGTCTGCGCGCGTTTGGGATTTATTCGATGCGCGTCGCTGACCCGCGCGAGTTGATCAAACAAATCGCCGGCACGAATGCGCGCTTCGTGACTGAAGACATTGAAGGCCAACTGCGCCGGACTTTGGTCAGCGGATTTTCTGATGCGCTGGGTGAATCAAAGATCGCGGCGTTGGATCTTGCTTCTAATTATGACGAGCTGGGGCAGTTTGCGAAGAATAAACTTCAGGATGAATTCAAGTCGCTCGGGTTAGAGCTGACAAAGTTCACCGTCGAAAACATTTCTCTTCCCGAAGAAGTCGAAAAAGCGATGGACCAGCGGACGCAGATGGGCGTGCTGGGCGACATGGGCAAGTACACGCAGTTCCAGGCGGCGCAGGCAATGCGCGATGCGGCCCAGAACGAGGGCGGTGGCGCGGGATTGGGCGCGGGCCTCGGCGCGGGTTTCGCCGTCGGCAACGTGATGGCCGGCGCCATGTCCGATGCGATGCGACCACGCGGCGGATCAGAACCGGCAGCGGCGCCTTCAACCCAAAAGTGCGTGAAATGCGGGGCGTCGCTCCAGGCCGGCGCGAAATTCTGCAGCGATTGCGGCGCTTCGCAAGTTCCCGCGAAGTGTTCCAACTGCCAGAAGGAGCTGGCGCCGGGCGCGAAGTTCTGCAACGAGTGCGGCACCACGGTCGAGTAACCAGAACTCGTCGATCTGAAAATGGAAGAGCCGGGAGCTTTATGGGCTTCCGGCTCTTTTTGTCTTCCAGTTTTGATCGCGCAAATTGACAGCACGTTGGGAATTATTTTTTCGCTATACTCAAATTCCCCGCTCACCTGCCCCGCCTCTCATCACAAGGAGGACTGAATCTTGGTAAGGACTAGCAACATGGTCCGCATTCGTGCGCGACTGCCTTTGAAACTTCCCATTTGGGTTTTCTACCGCGAGAGCGTCGATTACGAGTGGACCGAAAAATCGCGACTCGTCGATGTCAGTCAGTTCGGCGCTGGTTTCACCTTGCCGCGGCCGGTTGATGTCGGTCGATTGATGCGAGTGATGATCCCGCTGCCTTATCAACTCCGTTCGTTTGATCACTTCAAGACTCTTTACTCGGTTTGGGCGTTGGTCAGACACGTTTCCCTGGTGACGCAGCAACCCACTTTGTTTCGCGTCGGCGTGGCTTTTGTCGGCAAGGACGCGCCGCCGAGTTATTTGGAAGAGCCCGCGCGCCGCTACGTTCTGCTGCCAATGAAAAGCGACCAGCCTTCGTTGTGGCGAATCACAAGGCTGCCGCTCGCGCAGAAGCGAAGAGAGCCCCGCCTGAACATTCCGTTGGAGGTAGTGGTCGAAACTCTCGACCAGAATGGTAAACCGTCGATGCGTGAACACACGGTAACTGAAGCCATCAGCCGGCTCGGAATCTGTGTCCCGACGAGCCTTGATGGCGGTCCCGGTCGCATGCTCAAGATTACCAGCGTGACTGACCGCGTTTCGCGCTTCGCCACGGTTCGCTCGCGCGAAATCAAGTCTGATGGCGTGGCTCGCCTCGGCCTTGAGTTTGTCGGCGACCATTGGCCTTTGGATAGAGATTTGCGCAACCTCTGAAACAACCCGCCATCGATCCGCAAAACAAAATTAGCTATCGTCAGTATCGCGATGCTATGCTTGCTTACCTCCGACTACGAATCTGAGCAGATTGCCATCCGCAGATGCTAAGTAGCTTCAAAGCTCCGCGCCGAGTTGTCATCACCGGCATGGGGTGTGTCACGCCAATTGGCATCGGCCGCGAAGCATTCTGGGCCGGCTTGCAGCGCGGCGAAAGCGGCGTCCGACGGATCGAATCGTTCGACGTTTCTGATTCGCCGGTGAAAATCGCGGCGCAGGTTCGGGATTTTGATTGGGAAGCCCAACTGAGCGCGAAGGACCGCAAGCATGTTCCGCGCACGGTTCCTCTCGCCTTGGCGGCAGCGCGCGAAGCATTCACGGACGCGGGTATCGAATGCGAAAAGCTTTCGGTTGAAGAGCGTCGAGAGATCGGGGTTGAGATTGGAACCGGTGGCGGCGGTCTGCCGTTCGTCGAAGACCACTACGCGATTTGGTACAACGGCCGCTCGCATTCAAAGGCCAGCGTTTACATCATTCCAGCAGCGACGCATGGAACTTTGTCGAGCGAACTTTCTATGGCGTTCGGCCTGCGCGGTCTGTCGCACGTTGTCTCGACCGGATGCACCAGTTCGACCGATGCGATCGCTTATGCGGCGCAGCACATCGCCCTGGGCCGTCAGGGAGTAATGTTAGCTGGCGGCGTTGATGCTCCGCTCGCGCCTGGGATTCTTGCCGGATTTAATCTGTTGACAGTGTTAACGACTGACTGGAACGACGAGCCCGAGCGCGCCTCGCGGCCTTTCACGCGAAATCGATCGGGGATGGTACTCGGCGAGGGCTCCTGGATTTACGTACTTGAGGAATTCGAGCGGGCGAAACAGCGCGGCGCCAAAGTCTATGCTGAGATCATCGGATATGGCTCAACCTGTGATGCCTATCATCGCGTGCGTTTGCAGGAAGGCGGCGACGAACCGGCGCGCGCCATGGCGCTTGCGATGGCAGATGCCGGCGTCGGTCCCAGCGAAATCGATTACGTAAATCTGCACGGCACTTCGACGGTGCTGAACGATCGGATCGAAACGAACGCTTTGAAGCTAGCGCTCAACTGCAACTCACAGCGCATTCCTATGTCGGCGACCAAATCCCAGATTGGACATCCGCAGGGCGCGAGCGGGGCAGCCGGATTGGGCGCGGCCCTCTGCGCAATGCACACGGGTCTTGTTCCTCCCACAATCAACCTCGATGAACCCGATCCAGACTGCGATTTAGATTACGTTCCGTTGCAAGCGCGTGAAGCTGACGTGCGCACGGCGCTCTGCAACTGCATCGGCTTTGGATCGAAGAATAGCGCGCTAGTGGTGCAGCGAGTTTAATCCGCAGATTGCGCATATTACACAGATTGAAGATCGTCAACGGCACGGTCGGGCTTGATCCTTTTCAGTTTTGTTGGTCTGCGTAATCTGCGGATAATTCATGTTCGAAAAGTTTCGTCAACGCAGCCTCGAGCCTGAGAATCTCGACAAGGGCACTTACACGCCGGAAGAGTACGAAGGTTGCCTGGTTGAATTGCGGCGGATAAACGAATGGCTGGGCGATGCCAATGCTTTGCGCGATTCACTGCTGAAGGAAATCGAGGACGTCGGCCTGCGATCTTTTTCGGTGCTCGATGTCGGCGCCGGTTCGGGTGAGTTGCTGCGCGTGATCGCTACCTGGGCTCGGGAGTCGAATCGCGAGGCTTCGCTGGTTGGGCTGGAGCTGAACGCACGATCGGCGCAATCGATTCTTGACGAATCGCGCAATTATCCAGAGATCGCAGCAGTTCGGGGTGATGGATTTCGACTTCCGTTTCTGGATGGGACTTTTGATTACGCGATTCAATCACTCACGCTGCATCATTTCGACAATGCCGGCGCGGCAAACATCGTCCGCGAGATGGCGCGCGTCGCGTCGCGCGGCATCTTCGTAATTGATCTGGAGCGCAGCAAGGTTGCGTACTTTCTCTACACGACGGTTGCGCGATTGTTTTTGCACAATCGTCTGATCCGCGAAGACGGCGCGCTGTCGATTTTGAAAAGCTGGACGCCGCACGAGTTGGAGGCGATCGGCCGATCCGCCGGCCTGACAAATCTGAAAATAGAAAAGCATTTCGCGGCGCGTTTGATTCTGCGAGGTAGTGCAATTCAGGCCGTTTAGAGCGCGCATTAGAGCGCGCCCGGCAGGACAAGTCCTGCCTCTAAACGAATTACTAACGTGAATTCGAACGATAAATACGAAGTCATCATCGCCGGTGGCGGTCCCGCCGGATCGAGCGCCGCGATAAATTTGGCGACGCGGGGCGCGCGCGTACTGCTCATCGAGCAGACGCGATTTCCGCGGCCAAAACTTTGCGGCGAGTTCATCTCGCCCGAGTGCGTAACTCTGTTCGAAAAACTCGGCGTCGCAGATCAGATGATTGCGGCGCTCCCATCAAAACTCTCCGAAACAGTTTTCTATTCGCGCAGCGGTCACAGCGCGCGCGTGCCGAGTGAATGGTTCGGCGCAATCGGCATCGCGCTTGGATTGAGCCGCGCCGAAATGGACGAACGCCTGTTGCGACGCGCTATTGACGCCGGGGCGCAAGTCGTCGAAGAAACTCAGGTCACAAATCTGATTATCGAAAACTCAACTGTGCGCGGCGTCACCGTGAAACAAAATGGGGTTGAGGCAAAATTCATGAGCGCGGTGACGATTGACGCAACGGGCCGCACTCGAGCTTTACTTCGCCACGCTAATTCGAACGAGCACCCGCGACGCGACCGCGCGCCGATGGTTGCTTTCAAAGCGCACCTGGAAAACACCGGCGTCATGCCCGGCGCTTGCGAAATTTACTTCTACAAAAGCGGCTACGGCGGACTCAGCAGCATTGAAAATGGTTTGAGCAATCTTTGCTTCATTGTGTCAGCGCGCGAGGCCCGCGCGTGCGGCGCGAATGCCGATCGGGTGATGCGCGAAGTTGTTTGCCAGAATCGGCGTGCGCAGGAAACTCTGCGGAGCGCGCGCCTCCAATCACCCTGGCTGGGGGTTTCACTCGAAGGTTTCGGTCGCTATTCAGTCGCGCCGCTGCATGGCTTGTTGGCGATTGGTGACGCGGCGTCTTTCATCGATCCGTTCACCGGAAGCGGGATGTTGATGGCTCTACAGAGCGGCGAACTGGTGGCGGATCAAATCGGAAAATATCTTCAGTCCGCTTCAACGAATCTTGGTCAACTGCGAAGCGATTACTCGGCTGCTTACGACGAAACTTTCGATTCGCGTCTAAAAATATGTTCATTGCTTCGGAAGGCCGCTTTCGTGCCCGGACTGGCCGAAGTCGCGGTGCGCGCTTTTGGCGCCAGCGAGAAAATTCGGCGCGCTATGGCACGCGCGACGCGCCGCCGCAGAGCGAAACCTTTTTCGTTCTTGAGACGTACAGGCTGAACGCAGACACGGATCCAACCCTTGCGATCTTTAGTTCTTGCCTCGCGAATGGATTTAGGGTACAAACTGCCTGCGACTAAGAGTTCGTTCGTCAATGCACGTGTTTTTAGCAGAGACCGCGGTGATGCAAATCATTCATAGCTTTCAAAATCATCCTCCCCTCAATTGTTAATGCCGGTCAGTAAGTCTTAGTGATAGTGCGTAGGAAAGTTGTCGCCAAAATTTCCAAGTCAGTCAAAAGGAGAGAATAAAAATGCCTTCGTCCTTCAACCCCCGACACGGAATCTCGACGCGAATTTTGTCTGCCTGCTTTGTAATGCTGGTTTGCGTTACCGCCGCGATGTCACAAGCCCAATCGAACGCGGCTGACTTGCAGGGAACTGTTCGCGATCAGAATGGCGCCGCGGTGCCCAATGCCTCGATTACGGTGCGCAACGCGGCCACGAATCTCTCGCGCGAAGCGACGGCAAACGACGACGGATTTTACAAGATAGTTAATCTGCCACCGGGCATTTACGAAGTAAGGGTCAAAGCCAACAATTACAAAACTGCCATCCTGCCGAGCGTGCCGCTGAGCGTAGGACAAACCGTTACGCAGGACGTTCCGCTGGAAGTAGGTGACATCAGCGCCACGGTAACCGTTTCGAGCGCAGCGCCTAGTCTCGTTGAAACATCCGGCACTTCGGTCGCTTCGACGATTAACCAGGAACGAATCAACGATCTGCCGATCAACGAACGCAGCGCCACTGGCTTTGCGCTAACGATTTCCACGGTAGGAAGAGACAACGGACGGCCCATTGGGCCAGCGCCAACCTCTGGCCTGAACATCGGCGGCCAGCGCGGCCGCTCGACGCTGGTGCAGGTTGACGGCGCGGACTACACGGACAACTCGATCAACGCTGCGCGCTCGACGGTGAGCCAGGAGGCGGTGCAGGAATATCAAGTGGCCACCAATTCTTACGCGCCTGAATTTGGCCGGGCGACGGGCGGCATCGTGAACGTCGCCACCAAGAGCGGTACGAATGAACTGCGCGGCAACATCTTTGGTTTCATCCGGCACAAGTCGATTCAAGCGAGAAACGCATTTGCGCCGCTGATCGATAACGATCCGAATAAGAAACCACCATTCACTCGCGGACAGTATGGCGGCACGATTGGTGGCCCAATCAAGAAGGACAAAACTTTCTTCTTTGCCAGCTTCGAACAAAGACGCCGGCAGGAGTCAGGGTTCTTTACCAGCGATGTCGGCGCTGGTTTGACCAGTAGCGTCACAATCGGCGCGCCTTTTCCGCCTTTCACGAACGTTTACACCAACCTCACGGCCGCACAGGCGAACTTCATCAACGGCGAACTTGCCAGCGGCGATGCCGCACGCATCAGCCGCGCGATTACGTACGCGACCTTCGCGTCTTCCGGTGGACAAATTGGACTGAACGGCGTGAGCACGTTGCGCAGTCCTGGCGGCGCGATCACTGCGGGGTCGGTCATTGGCGGAAGATTCTTCATATCCGGCGCGCCAGTGCCCTCGCTGGCCAACAACAACGCGGTGCCCAACTTCATCACGACTAACGCGGCGGGTCAGCCAATCGCGTTTCGCGCGCTCAACAGTCTGGCGCGAATTTTTCCGATTTCTGAATCAACAAGTTTCTTTTCCGTGCGTGGCGATCATGCCTTCAATCGCAACAACAACATGACCTTGCGGTTTGGCTACAATCCGAGTGACTTAACGGGCATTCAGGATGAATCGCAAAACCAAACGGTCGGACAAAATGATTTCTCGCGCACCGGCATTCAAACGTTGCGCGACTACTCTTTTGTAGCCTCTTTGGCTTCCACTCTTTCAACCAAAATTGTGAACGAAGGGCGCTTCAATTTTGGCCGCCGCAAGGCCACCTTTGATTCGCAGATTCCCGGCGCGGCAATTCAGGTAATCGGGTCGGCGTTCATGGGCTCGAATCCATTTTCTCCAGTTAACCGGACTGAGAAGCGTTATCAATTCACCGACAACGTTAACTACATTCGCGGCAATCACACATTCAAGTTCGGCGGCGACGTTAACTTTATTAACATCGGCGCTCGCTTTGAGTTGAACTTTCCCGGATTGTTCAACTTTGGCGGAGTTGCCGCCAGCACACTGGGGAACTTCATTACCGGCCTGCCGGCCACGGCCCCGGACATCACCCCGGTGCAGTCCTACGGGCTAGGTTTCCCCTCGGCGTTTATTCAGGGATTTGGCAATCCCAACAGCTCGATCAAGAACAAACCACTGGCTTTCTTTGCCCAGGACAGTTGGAAGATTCGGCCAAACTTCACTTTCAACTATGGAGTTCGCTACGACGTTGAATTGACCGACACCATTGCGCCAATCGGCTTTAGAGATCCGCTGACGGGGATAACTTTGTCAGCCGCAGATATGCTAGCGGCGCAGGACGCAGTCAATGTGCAACAGGGCTTTCCGCGTGACACAAACAACTTCGCTCCGCGGGTGGGCTTTGCCTGGGACATCAAAGGAAAAGGCAAGACTGTGATTCGCGGCGCCTTCGGTTTGTTCTACGATCATCCGCTGTTGGCAGTCGCTTTCAACTCCGATATCGCGGACGCGGCCCAGCAACAGCAGTACTTTAGCGTGCTTCCGGGCAGCCCTGCTTCAAACGCCTCGATCAACTTGCTGCAAATTTTCCAGGGAACGATTTGCTCGAGCGCCACGACGAACGCGTTGTGCCCGGCTGGTCTAACCACCCCCGGCGTAGCGACGACGGCCCAGTATCTTCCGGGTCGAGTACGCTTCAACGATCAAACATTCGTGGGCTTCGGTCCACTCTTCCCGTTCACCCTGGCCGTCAGCAAAAACTTTGAATACGCGTACGCCAACCAGGCAAATTTCACGGTCGAGCGGCAACTGACGAAAGACATGTCGATTTCGGGAAGTTACATTTTCGTCGGCGCGCATCACTTGCCGCACCCACAAGACATCAACGCGCCCAGGGCCGATCTTCTGATTGAAAACTTCCGGCGATTTGCTGGGACTGCGCCGGCGAGCAACAGCCAGGCTTTGCTGTTTAGCTTGCCGACTGCTTGTCCGGGCGCGGGATGTCCACCGGGATATACCGTAATCATTCCCGGATTGGTTGGCCGCAACGGACTGGGCCAGGGAGTTGTCAGTCCCATCGCCGCCAACTTCTTCCGCCCCAATAGCCCCAACTATTTCTTCATCGCCTCGGCGACCGGCGGCGCAGTCAACAAAGCCGCTTTTGACGCCGCGCCGACAGCAGCCAATAGCCTCCGGACGCCGGGCCCGATCACGCCGTTTGGCGAAGTTGACGCTCAGCTATCCGACGGTAACTCGTTCTACCACGCAATGAACCTCGAGCTAAAGCGACGGTTCGCTAACAACTTCCAGTTCGTGGCTTCTTATACGTGGTCGCATTCGATTGATGACTCCAGCGATCTGCAAACGTTGCTCAAGCCGCAGGACAATCGCAACTTCCGCGGTGAACGGGCAAACTCGCTCTTCGACCAGCGCCACCGCTTTGTCTTCAGCGGCGCATTGAGTTCACCCGCGGCCTGGCGCAGTTCCGACAGCGCGATGCGTCGGATCTTTTCTGATTTCACGCTCGCTCCGATCATCGAAGTTTCGTCGGGTCGGCCGTTCAATATCATCTCGGGGAGCGACTCAAACGGCGACTTACAAAGTTCAAACGATCGCCCGAGCGTAAACGCCGCCACTTTGTTCATTCCCACGACGGCATTTACCAATGGTAGTCTCGGCCGAGACATGGGAATCACGCACGGGTACGCCTCGCTCGACATGCGACTGATGCGCTCGATTCGCTTCGGCGAGCGCCTTCGATTGGATGTGATTGCCGAGGGTTTCAATCTATTCAATCGCTTCAACGAAGCTGCGGCATCGCCATTCTTTGCCGACGTGAACACCTTTAACCAACGCGCGGGCAACGGCCGCTTTTACGGCCGTCCGACCGCGGCCTACGATCCCAGACAGTTTCAGTTTGGATTGAAATTGAACTGGTAAGCAGTTCTTAGAAACTTCTACGCTAACAAGAACGGCGAGCGCAGTTCATCTGCACTCGCCGTTTTCGTTTCGAAGATTGAAAACTCTGCTACCTACCGATCCTTTTTCTTAGCTTCCCAGTTCGCGGTGAATCCTTCGGTGGTAAATTCGCCCGCCAGCTTTCCATCCTTGAGCCCACCTTTAACGGCAATCGACTCATGCTTCTCAAAGTCGAGCACAAAACTCAATTTGCCGCCGGCCCACTTCCCGTCGCGAATAGTTCCTGCGCCCGTATGTTCGGAATAACAAGTGCCCGTTACTTTTTCGCCGTCGAGTTTGAATGTGAACGTTGCCGGCGTCGTGCCGTGTCCCGGAACAATACACGACACATTCCATTCACCCGAAATTGGATCGCCGTCGTCTTTGGTCATCGATCTCGAGCCTGCTGGCTCGTTGCCCATAAGCGCACCATGATGCTGAGCAATTGCCGAACACGCCGTGAACAGAATCGTTGCCAACGCAACGCCTGTCATTAATGAAAGTGCTTTCGATCTCATTGATAATCCCCCTCTGAGGTCTTGCGGATTTGTCACTTCAAGAAAGGTGACGCTCAATTTACGACGAGATTAGCAACGGGTTTCAAGAAAGCTGAACTCAGGGCGCGTTCATGGACAAACGCGCTTTTAGTGTTCAAGAATGAAGCACGATGAGCGGAAAAAAGAAACCCGATCGACGCGCGCAACGCACCCGGCATCAGTTGGGTCACGCGCTCGTCGAACTCGTCAAAGAAAAACGCTTTGACGATATCACGGTGCAGGAAGTCATCGATCGAGCCGATGTCGGCCGCTCAACCTTCTACACCCACTTTCGCGACAAGGAAGATCTGTTTCAAAAAGACTGGGAGCAGTTTCTCGACGCGCTGGCGCAACACATTGAATGGGACAAAGCAGGCTCAAGTTCGTTCATTCCGGTGGCGCACTTGTTCGCTCACTTGCAGGACTATCATCGCTTCTACAAAGGACTCGAGCGCTCGCGAAAAGCAGATGCCGTTTTCAAGCATGGCGTGGCGTACTTGAGCGCGAAGATCGATGAGGCGCTGGCGGCCAGACTGACCAATCGAACAGCGGCAGCGGTGCCCAGCGCCGTGTTGGCAAACTTCATCTCGAATCAACTGTTCGCGCAATTGCAGTGGTGGTTAGATCACGGGATGCCTTACTCGCCGGAACGCATGGACGAGATTTTTCATGGGCTCGTAAATCCGACGGTGCAGTCTCAGCTATCGCAGCGCGCAACCAACAACCACGCGCGATAGCAAGCGGGAATTCGGTGTGCAACCGCCACCCGGGGTGCAAGCCGTTATCCCGCTCAAGCGACTGGTTGCGTTTGACGTTACTAGGCGGCCGCCGCCGCGACTTTCACTTCAGTAGTTTTCTCTGTCGTCGTCGCCTCGGGCTCGCCCGCGCCCAACCACGCATAAGCGGCTCCCGCAATTGCGGCTCCGACAATCGGCGCGACCCAAAACAGCCACAACTGCTTAATGGCCCAACCGCCGACAAAAATTGCCTGGCTGGTGCTGCGCGCAGGATTCACCGAAGTATTCGTGACCGGAATGCTGATCAAGTGAATCAGCGTAAGGCACAAACCAATCGCGATTGGCGCGAGGCCTTTCGGCGCGCGTTTGTCGGTCGATCCGAGAATCACGATCAGAAACATGAACGTGAGCACCGTCTCCGCAGTCAACGCTGCCGTCAGCGTGTAACCACCCGGCGAGTTAGCGCCGTAACCGTTCGCAGCGAATCCGCTGCTCAAACTAAATCCGGCTTTGCCGCTCGCGATGATATAGAGCACGCCCGCGCCGGCGATGCCGCCGACAACTTGCGCCACCACGTAAGGGATTAACTCGGAAACCGGAAATCTTTTTCCGGTAACCAAGCCAACGGTAACCGCCGGGTTCAAATGACAGCCCGAGATGTGTCCGATCGCGAACGCCATCGTCAAAACCGTGAGACCGAACGCGAGCGAAACTCCCAGGAGACCGATTCCGACTTGGGGAAATGCCGCGGCCAACACCGCGCTGCCGCATCCACCCAGAACCAACCAGAACGTCCCGATGAATTCAGCCGTGCATCGCTTTGTTAGTGACATGAAACTCTCCTTTCAATCTGTGAAAGGTTGCGATGAGGTAGTCGAGAATGGTGGTTATCCGAGTGTGAATCGGAGGCATCTTTCTGCGGCCCAGCAACCCGAAACAATATGCCGCTTGGTGGCGCGGAGCCTATCACAAAATCACCGGGCACAGAACAGTACGGTTCGGAATTCAACGAGAGGGTGATGCCGTCGCTTGATAAATCCAAGCCCCGACCACGAGCCCAGCCGCTTCCAAAATGGCGATCGCGATAGCGCTCCACAGAAACGTCAAATGCCAGACACCGTGCACCGCGGCGACGTTGTCAGTGGTCGCGGAGAGAAAATGATACCAACCGCCGAAGACCAAACTTCCGAACATTGATATGGCCAGCAGCAGCGCGGCCGGACGTTGCCAACGAGAGTACAGAAACGCAGCTCCGAGGATCGGGCCAACCGTGATCACCACGAGCACGTAAATGGATTGCCACGATGTTAGCGCGACCATCGCTCCCTGGTGCGCGCGTCCATGAATCATTGAAATGATCAGATGGGCGAACACCAAAGCGATGGCGACGAGTTTGAGATTTCGCTTTTTCACGTTGGTCAGATCCTTCGGGAATCATACGCCCAGTGCAGCAAGGCCTGTCTTTGTTTAGGCCGGCAATCAAGCGCACGCGGCGGACAATTTTTCCTGATTTGCGCGAAGTGACGACGCACCGCGCGCCAGCGTTTGATTTGGCGCTCGTCGTCAACACATCTGCGCCCCATGTAGTAGCGGCAGTACCATTGAAACCAACCGCGCGGATCTTCGTGATAGATCCAACCTTTTTTCTTCCAAACTGTTAGCGGTTGCGACGCGTTTACTTTGAAGAAGTTCAGCTCGGGATCGTGACGATCGGGATTGAGCTTTGCGTGCTTGAACCACGATGCCGGAAACTCCTTTCGGCAATCAGTCATGTACTTGCCACCGAAAACGCCGAGTGCCAGCATTTCCTTCGGAGTCAATTCAGGTTTGAAATCCGGATGAAAGTTTCTGCCGGCTGGCTCAGTGCAGTAGTAGACATAGTCCGTCTGCATCAGATCGTTGACCCTGACGGCGACTTTGCGCTTTCGCATCGGTCAGACGATCTCTTTCAAAAGCTCCATGCGCGGCGCGGGAATCACGATCTTATTAACGAGCAATCCTTTGCCGCCCAGAACGCTGGCGCCGGCATCGACAGCGGCCTGAACTGCCGCGACATTGCCGGTCATCGTGACGAAAGCTTTGCCGCCGAGGGCCATCGCCAGACGAATCTCCAGCAGCATCACGTCCGCAGCTTTCGCCGACGCATCGGCGGCTTCGATTAACGACGCGACTGAGAATGATTCGAGGATGCCGAGACTTTCCATGTGATCGATCTTGTTGGTTCCGTAGATCGCCGGGAAGACTGATTCGTGCAGATTGGGAATGATGAACGTATCGACGATGAAACCGCGCGCGGCTGACACGCCTGCTTGCACGCTGGCCATGACCGCCGCCACGTCGCCACGCACCATCGTCATGTACTTGCCTGAGCAGATCGAGCGCGACAGCAGTAGCTCTGTATCCGCCGCTTTCAACATCGCATCAGCGACCAGATAGCCGGACGCGATGCTGGACAGTTCGATTAATCCGATAGAGTTCTTTGGCATGATGAGTTATCCGCAGATTACACAGATTACGGTGATTAGATCAAAACATGCGCTGGGGTTAATTCCTTATTTTCCGTTGCGAAACTCTGCGGCTCTGCGCCTTTGCGTGGAATGACGCTCTTTGACGCCGATGTCTTTGTCTAATCTGTGGAATCTGCGTAATCTGCGGATAGTTCTTCATTGGTTTTCAATCACGATCGCGCCAGTCACATCTTTCACCACGCCGCTAATGCTCGCATGCAAACGCGCGCCGAGCTTATCCGCTGGAATATCCGCGATCAACTGGCCGCGGCTCACTGTTTGCCCGGCAGTGACGATTGGCTGCGCCGGCGCGCCGATGTGTTGCGACAGCGGAATCGTCACGCGCGTCGGGTGCGACTCCATCTGTTGAAACGGCGTGTGCCGATCGTACTGCAACACATCAAGCCGTTGCATCAATTGCTTCAGAGGAGTGCGGCGATATTCATACATCGGATGCGGCTGCACCTCCATCGGCCCTTCCCACTTGATGCCTTTCTCTTTCAAATCATGCCTGCCTTTGTCGCACGCCTCTTTCGGGAAAAGATATTCTGGGCAGGCGTACAAAGTGCACAGCCCACATCCGCAGCACAGTTGCGCGAACTGGTTCCAGATGTCTTCGCCGGTCGCGGTGAACGACAAGCTGCGCATCACTTTGTGCGGCTGCACGTCGTACCCGAGCGTGTAGCGCGGGCAAAGCTCGGTGCAGTAGCTGCATTGATCACACGCGGATTTGCCGATGCTGTGCATGCGCTCGACCGGCAGACTTTTGCGTTGCACCAGAGTGTGATCGGTTGGCAGCACGATCAAACCCGCGCACGTTTTGGTGATCGGCAGATCAAGATCGAATTCCAGCTTGCCCATCATGATGCCGCTCACAAAGACAGAAAACTCGCTCACACTCGCGCCCCCAGCCATCGCAATCGCATCGCGATAGCTCATTCCCACAGGAGCAATGAAAGTAACCGGGTTGTTAACGGCGCCCGCGACCGTGATGAACTTGTCGATTACCGGCGTGCCGTCGGCGGCTGAGGAAATGTTGTAGAGCGTCTCGACGTTGTTGACGACGATGCCGACATCAAGCGGCAGCCCTTGCGGCGGAATCAAACGTCCTGTCGCCTCGTAAACCAGAATGTATTCATCGCCTGAGGGATAAAAATCGCCGAGCGTGTGCAAGCGAATCGCCGGATCGTCGATCGCCGCATTCAGCGCATCGATCGCACGCTTGTTCTTTTCTTTGATGCCGATGATGCCTTGCTGGGCGCCGGTCGCCTGCATCAGAAGCTTCACGCCATGCACGACACGCTCCGGATAATGCACCATCAACTCGAGGTCTTTGTGCAGCAGCGGCTCGCACTCAGCGCCATTGGCGATGATGTACTCAACCTGCGCGTTCGCTTTCACGTGCGCGGGAAAACCCGCGCCGCCTGCGCCGACTACGCCTGCATTTCGGATGAGTTCTGCGGTCTGCATCAGGGGCTAAGGAGACGGGAGCGATGATACCTTAGCCGCGACGATCGCACTACTGTTGAAGTTGACGGAAATTTCTTGGGGCGTGCTCCCTAGATTAGCCTGCGCGGCGTCAAAGGAACTTCCAGCGTTTGCTCGCCGCGGCGAATCGTCAGTTTGTACGTAGCGGATCGTTCGAACAACTCAAATATCTTCGTGACTTTCAGTTCCGAAGCGGGCCTGCCATCGACGCTCAGCACGATGTCGTCCTTTTGCAAACCAGCCTCTGACGCCGGTGAGTTTTCCAGCACGTCACTAATGCGAACGGTTGAGTGATCCTTGCCTTCGGTAGTGAAAACGATCCCGGACGTCGCCCGATCCATCGCGTCCGCAAACTTCGATGTCGGTTCAAGAATAATCCGGCTGTGACTGTAATCGAGGAAGACCTTGAACTTGCTCGCGATCATCTGGCCGATATTACCAACGAGAGCGCGACTCGCCATCGCACCGGCTTTATCTTCTGAGAAAAGCACGATCGGATTTGTGATTGTGAACTTGCCGACCTGCAGCGACTTCACGCGGCCGATCTGTCCGGTACTCTGTCCGCCGGCGCCGCCAACGCCAATGGCTTTGATAGTCTTCATGCCGCTCGCGAGCAGATTGTGTTCACTGACTACTGGACTCATCAGCACCAGGGAGCCACCCGCGCCCAGATCAAGCACAAACTTTCCTTTGATCGAGACGCCGTTTTGGGGCGTTACTTCCCCGTCAACAATTGGATGACCCATCTGATTCAACTGAATCGGAAGGCTTTCGCCGGTGCCAGAGTAAGTGAACTTTTCCTTGTCATAGAGTTTCAGCACGCGATTCTGGTAATCGACCTCCACGACGAATTGCTTGATGAAGTCAGAACCAATAATCCCGTCGAAATCCTGACCAAAGCGCGCTGCCATCCGCCCCAACGGCATGGCAATCGCCACCGGTTGTGAGAACCCCTCCAGGCCCGGCAACGTCCAGCTTGCTTCTTTGACAAACGAAGCAGGCAAAGTATCCGCACCGGCGCCGCCGATGCGCAATTGACCTTCCAGCTTCAGTCCCAACTCCTTCGCGACCTCGGTATCGACAATTCCGACTTTGTCGCCGGTGTCGAACACGAATGACAGCGGTCGCGAGTTATTGATCCGGACCTTCAACATAATGTGTCGCGTGACAAGTTCGAACGGGATTGTGACCGGCGCATTCGTCGCAGCTGCGGGTGTCTGCGCCGGCAGCGCTCCTGTACCGATTGCGGGAACGCTGGCGATGAGCGCTACGAGAAGTAGTAATGCAAACCGAAATTTTCGAATCATTGGCGGCCTCTCGGGTTGAAGAGTCAGATTGAGCATGAACTGGAAGCTTCTAACGCCTGTGTGGCCAAATTGGTTTCAGAAATGCGGCCGTCAGTTTGCCTTAGCGGGCTGTTCCAGCTTTATGCGGTTGTTCTTTTGATCGAAGGTAAGAACGAAATCACGCAGGACCCTGAATCCAACATTCGTATCTGCGGGGGCCGGAAATTCAACGATCGGCTGCAGGAATTCAAACCCACCGATGCGGATCGAGCCCCTGAGCTGCACTTGTTTCAGTTGAATTCGATTAGTCACCGAGCGAGCGTAGCCGACGCTTACCGGTTGCGAGATGGTTTGAAGTTGTTCCACGATCTCTTCGGGCAAAATGAAACCGGCAACGAAGTTTCCTGAGTCGATGTGCGCGGGTATTTTGATCTTTCCAATCGCAAGTTCGACGATCGGAATTCGATTCTCGATCGCAAAACTCAAAACTTCTACGCCGTTCGCCGGCGGTAGCTCACCGCGCGCCAGTCTTACCTGCATGCTCGGATAATCCAGCGTCAACAAGTAATCGCTGAACAAACCGAAGCCGAGGATGCCATCAACTTCAGGATAATCCTTCGTGATTTTGTGCGGCCGAACGATCGCGGTGACGTTGCGAAACTCGACAGCGCCTTCGCCGGTTCTGCGCGCGCGCGTTCCTTTCGGAACGCTGCCGAACACGATCGAATCGATCGTGACCGTCGCGACCTCTCGATCATTTTCTCCGGACGGATCGCCATTGATGGCCGTGCCACTTGCGCGCAATCCCAGTCGCTCGGCCACGGACGTATCGATGTCCGCCTGCATGCCAGCGCCTGTATCGATCATGAAAGCGAATGGACCCTGGCCGTTGAGTTTTACCTCGACCACCGGCATCGGCCCGCGCATCTCCAGCGCAGCCACGGCGACTGTTGAATCCTGCGCGTCCAGAGTGGTGCGAGAAACAAAGAGAAGCGCAGTTAAAGCGAGTATTTGTTTCAGTTTGCGCATGACGACCCGGCGATAATAGAGGCGGGGCTAACTGTTAAGAGACTAACAATGCAGGCGATTTTCTGCCAGTTCTAGTTGTTGAGGTTGGGAATTTGAGTTTCGTTTCGTCCGCATAGCGGACGTTTGAGAGTAGCCCAGCACTTCAGTGCTGGGAACACAACGAGAAATGAAAGCAAAAGCCCGCTTTAGCGGGCGACAGATTTTGGAGTGCGCTGACTTGTCAGCGCTTTGGGTTACGAAATGAAAAGCGGCGTCAAGCCGCCGCACTCCAAAACTCAGCCGTCCGTTTCACGGACTGCCGTTTATTCTGATGCTCATCCCAGCGATGAATCGGGACTATTCAGCGCGGTGGTAACCGTTTCAGAACTTCCTTAAACCCATCGCTGACGATTTCGTCAAAGCCCCGCTTCATGAGAATGTCGTTAATAGCCAATAGCATATCGCTTATCCGCGGAATCATCCCGTCCATCAAATTCAAGAATTCCCATTCCAGACGCGATTTCCGTAGCGGATCCACTTTCTCTTGTTTGCGGCGTAGCCGGTCGTGTCTCTCTTTCCATTCTTCCGCCAGAGACAGTACGGCGTCATGATCTTGCAGAATCATCTTGGCGTCATCCAAGACCAACCCAATGACCTTTTTCTGAAACTCGTCTAGTTTGTACTGGTATCGTTGATAAGCACGAAACAGTTCTCGAACCATACAAAACTCGGAATGCAGATATTTCTCTGAAATGACCGCGATAATACAAGGTGCCCGGGTGATTTCTAACGCAAAGCGCTCGATTGAGTCACCACTTCTCATTCGATCCTTATCACGCCCCACCTTGCGTCCGCTCGAAGTAATCGTATCGCAGAGAAGGTCCACGATCTGCTCACGATGAAGACCCTCTTCCGACGCGTCGTCGCCCCAAGCATAAGACACATAAGCATCCGGTGTTTCTGGAGCAATTGACAGCGGTTCAAACAAAACACCTGGCGACTTGCTCGCTTCCACAATTCGCGAAATCAATTCTCGGTCTCCAGGAGACTGCGCAAGCGGACCCTTAATGTATCCAAGCTCTGTCTGAAGAACGTTAACTTCGCTTTCCATTTTCATAAGAAACAGATCGCGTTCGAGTCTAGTTGTGTTCTCTCGAAATGGAATATTCCGCTTGATCTCATCGATGCTTAACCCGATATTTCGTTGGTAATTGGAAAATGCTTCGCGAATCAACGGCAAATCAGAGTTCCGTTTCGCAAAGAACTCAGCACGCAATTGTGAGCCTTCCAAACGCGTTCGAAGCTCCACAGAAACCCCGTCCGTGACTTGCAAATAATCCGTGAAGATTTGAAGGTAACTAGTCACCACACTACGGAGAATGGGCGGCACATTGAGCGCGATATTCATTCGAATAGGTTCTCGCAAGTAGTCTACGAATGTGAAGTTTGCGTGCTCGCCTTCCCCGAAGTTACCTTCGGCGGGTACGCGGCTTTCAAGGACTGGCGTGTAAGCGCGACGCATACCGCCGTCCAACCATTTCACTTCTTCTGTTTGATAGTCGGTGTAAATGAATTTCGTATTCCGGCGCGTTCGAGCATCGGGTTTCCAACCTTGGGTCAATACCGATTTGAAAACCGCCCCCGTGAAATCGCAATTTTCAAGTTCCTTGCCAGCGAGATTGACAGAGATCAAGAAGGCATCACGAAACGAATAATGGCTTAAGCGTTCGTTGTCCCAGAAGTCCGCTGTGTGCAAGACCGCGCCGTCCATGTTCACGTGAGAGGAGACGAACTGCTTTAGGACTGCTATATGCGTTTGGGTTAAGAGAACCTCACCGTGAAACCGCGTTCCCTCGAAATGTGAGCGTCTGTTGAAAAGGGTTCGTTCGAAGTTGACTCCGCCGAAGAAAGTAGCACGCCGGAAGTCTGCATCGTGATCGAAGGTGTTCACCTGAAACGTGAGCGGTTTATCAAATTTCGCGCCTTGCCACGCGGCAAAGTCGCTGAACCGACAACCGTGAAATACAGTCCGGCCACGAAACTTTGTGCTACTGAAAATCGCTCGTCCTTTGAATTGCACTCCTGCAAAACGTGCGATGTTTTCAAACTTCGCACTGTCAAAGACCGCATTCTTTCGGAATTCTGCGACGTGAAAGTCGACCGGTCGGCGAAAGAGCGCGCCTCTGAAGTCTGCATCATCGGTGAAGATCGTTTTTCTGAAGTCTGCGATTCCACGGAATTCGGTGTACCTAAAATCAACTCTCGGAAAAACAAATCCCTTGAAGTTCAAATCGATCGGATCAGCAGATGCGTAGGCTTCGTCGAGGATTGCGCCTAGCGCTCGCTCGAAGTCTTTCGCTTTCTCCCGCACATTCGTCGCATGAAAGACGCAGAGTTGGCCGCGGTAGGTCTGGTGAAGGCACGGCGTCTTTGCTCCGTTTGTTTTGTCGGTATGTACGTAATTGCAATGGGGGAGCATATTAGTACCTATGGTGCGCTAAATTAACACCCTCACGCCTTCGCGTAAATCTCAGCACCTTAGTCACAAACTCTTCCGCCTTCTCCTGCATTCCGAGTTCAAGAGGCAGTGGCTTCATCGATCTCTTTCTGCGCCGCAAACTCCCTTACGTCCTGCGTGATCTTCATCGCTCAATCTAGCTCTGCAGATACGCCTTCAAAAAGTCGGCGCGCGAGATTCCTGCTTGCGTGCAGATCGTCCGCAAGGTTGAACCTTTGATCTGAGAATGATTGGGCATCGTCAACGGCGTTCGCGTGCCGTCGGGATTGTCGCGCACCATGGCAATGTGCTCTCGCTCTCGAACAATTCTGAATCCGAGCAGAACGAGCGCTTTGACTACTTTCGTCTTTGGTGCGTCGACTGGGAATTTGGGCATTAAGCCGTTATTTGGGCTTCCGCGACGAACACTTCGAGAATAGGAGAATCAACTTCGAACACTTCGTTTCCAAAAGTCTCAAGATGAAAACGAATAGCCGATTGCACGTCGGCGAGCGCTTCCTCATAGCTGTCACCCTCGCCCACAACGACGCCTTTGAGGCCGAGAGGATAAGCGACGTATCCATCAGAGTGCTTTTCGATGATGATCTTCTGGGATTCCATGGGTGAATACTAGCACCAACAAGCCGTTTTGTTCAGGTTTCTGTCGCCCGCTTCGCGGGCTTGATCATTTGGTGGGACGTGAACCCCCGGCTTACGCCCGGGGCTACACATATGCCGCGCCTACGGCGCTGGTTGATCGATTCCGTTGGAGCGGCGCGCAGATAAACGTGCGCTGCTGGAAACACGACGAAACGATGTGGGCCCGCAGATCACTCGGCCGCGACAGTTTGATAAATCTCCCCACCACTCGCCACAAACTCTTCCGCCTTCTCTTTCATCCCCACATCCAACGCCGCCGCTTCATCGATCTCTTTTTGCGCTGCGTACTCCCGCACGTCCTGCGTGATCTTCATTGAACAAAAATGCGGGCCGCACATTGAGCAGAAGTGCGCAAGCTTGGCGCCTTCCTGGGGCAAAGTCTCGTCGTGGTATTCACGAGCCACTTCGGGATCGAGCGAAAGGTTGAATTGATCTTCCCAGCGGAATTCGAAACGCGCTTTCGACAAAGCATTGTCACGATACTGCGCGCCGGGATGACCTTTGGCCAAGTCGGCGGCGTGCGCGGCGATCTTGTAGGCGATGACGCCGTCTTTCACGTCTTTTTTGTTGGGCAGGCCGAGGTGTTCTTTCGGCGTGACGTAGCAGAGCATCGCCGTGCCGTACCAGCCAATCATAGCCGCGCCGATTGCCGAGGTGATGTGATCGTAGCCGGGCGCGATGTCGGTCGTCAGCGGGCCGAGGGTGTAGAACGGCGCTTCGCCGCACCACTCGATTTGCTTCTCCATGTTCTCTTTGATGAGGTGCATGGGAACGTGGCCCGGGCCTTCGTTCATCACCTGGCAGTCATACTCCCATGCAATCTTGGTCAGCTCGCCCTGCGTTTCGAGTTCGGCAAACTGCGCTTCATCATTCGCGTCGGCGATCGAGCCGGGACGCAGACCATCGCCGAGCGAGAACGAAACGTCGTAGGCAGCCATGATCTCGCAGATTTCGCGGAAACGCGTGTAGAGAAAACTCTCTTCGTGATGCGCGAGACACCACTTGGCCATAATCGAGCCGCCGCGACTGACGATTCCGGTGGTGCGTTTCGCAGTCATCGGAATGAAAGGCAAACGCACGCCGGCGTGAATCGTAAAGTAATCGACGCCCTGCTCGGCTTGTTCGATCAGAGTGTCGCGGAAGATTTCCCAGGTCAGCTCTTCCGCTTTGCCGCCAACTTTTTCTAACGCCTGATAGATCGGCACAGTGCCGATCGGCACGGGCGAGTTGCGAATGATCCATTCGCGCGTGGCGTGAATGTTCTTGCCGGTAGAAAGATCCATCACGGTGTCTGAGCCGCACTTGATCGACCAGCGCATCTTTTCGACTTCGTCGTCGATCGAAGAGAGCACGGCTGAGTTGCCGATGTTCGCGTTGATCTTCACCAGGAAGTTGCGACCGATGATCATCGGTTCGGATTCCGGATGATTGATGTTTGCGGGAATGATGGTGCGGCCGCGGGCGACTTCGTCGCGAAGGAATTCGGGCGTGACGTATGAAGGGATCGAGGCGCCGAAGGATTGGCCGCGGTGTTGGTGAGTGAGTGATGAACGATCATTACAAAGCGGCGTCAAGCCGCCGCACTCCAAAGCGCGGCCGAGGTTTTCGCGGATCGCGATGAACTCCATCTCAGGTGTGATGATCCCGCGCTTCGCGTAATGCATCTGCGTCACGCATGCGCCCTTCTTCGCACGCAGAGGCGTGCGACGCAGCGTCGGAAAATCTTCTAACCGGCCTTTCTCGCGCGCCGTCTGCGCCGCTTCAAAACTCAAGTAGCCGTCGTCGATTGGTTGGAGCGAACGGCCCTCGTACTCTTCAACATCGCCGCGGCCAATGATCCATTCGCGACGCAACTGTGGCAGGCCTTCACGCACGTCGGTGCGAATGGAAGGATCGCCGTACGGGCCACTGGTGTCATAGACGCGCACGGGAGGATTCGCTTCCAACTCATTCTTGAAGTTGCGCGTAGGGTTCTGATCGATCTCGCGAAAGGGCACGCGCACGCCGGGTTGCTGGCCGTTGATGTAGATGCGTCGTGAATTGGGCAGAACAGTTTTCAGTTCTGAGGTTTCAGTTGCTGCTTTGAATGCGGTGGTCATGGGTTAATCCTCTGCCGCCGGCTTAAGCCGGCTGGAAAATATATAAATGATTGTGATCCCAGAGTGGCGCGCTTCGCGCTTACCCCGGGGCTATTTTACTTAACGCCTTCGGCGTTGTAGTTATGTGTCAGAAGCCCGGCCGTAAGGGAGAGCTACCCTCCGATGGAATCTCTTATAGCCGAATGGACTCCTGGCGCAAGCGGCCCTTGCTCACGCGCAGGCTTCTGACACGGTTGATGTCTTCAGTATAATCCCGCTGCTTTTCTAAACCGAATTTGCTCCGGAGAAAAATCATGCTCAACCGCCGCGCGCTCGCCCTCGGCCTAGTGGCCACGCTGCTCAGCATACCGCTCTTCGCGCAATCACAATCCGACAGAGACCTGCTGGAACGCATCCGCAAAGAAGAGCGAGACAACTCGCAGATCATGAAGACCATGCACATGTTCACCGACGTTTACGGTCCCAGACTGACCGGTTCGCCGAACCACAAAGCGGCGGCCGAGTGGGCCGTGAAGCAGATGACGGCATGGGGACTCTCGAACGCGCATCTTGAGCCGTGGGATTTTGGTCACGTGGGTTGGTTGAATGAAAGATTCTCAGGAATGATTGTCGCACCGGTCAAAGATGTGCTCACGTGCGAAGTCTTGTCATGGACGCCGAGCACGCGCGGAACAGTGATCGCGAAAGCTTACCAAATGATTCTGCCCGATCGGCCGACGCAGGATCAGTTGAATGCTTATCTCGAGACACAGAAGGCCAAGGTGCGCAGCAAGATCGTGATGGCCGGCAAGCACACCATCGTTCCCGTCGATTTGAATCCACCGGCAAAACGTCTGACCGACGAACAGGCCGAGCAGCGCTACGGCCCGAACGCGCGACCGGGTGCCGGCTTTCCGCAGCCCTCGCCCACCCCGACGCCTGTGCCCGGCGCGGCGAAACCGCTGACCGCGCGACAAATCGATGAGCAGCTCGATGCGTTTCTGAAAGCGAATGGCGCTCTGATTCGCGTCAACGATGCGGGCTTTGCGTTTCGTCGCATTCGCGCTTTCAACAATCGCACGTTCGACATCACGAAAGCGCTGCCGACCGTGGTGATGAGCAATGAAGACTATGGCCGCATCACGCGCGTCCTCGCCGACGGCACCGATGTGACGCTCGAATTCAACATCGTCAATCGCATCTATCCCGAAGGAAAGACTTCATACAACACTGTTGCCGAGATTCCGGGAACGGACAAAGCCGATGAAGTCATCATGCTCGGCGGCCACCTCGATTCATGGCACGCGTCAACCGGAGCGACGGACAACGCCATCGGTTGCGCGATTATGATGGAAGCTGCGCGCATTCTGAAGACGCTCGGCGTCAGACCGCGTCGCACGATTCGCGTGGCCTTGTGGAGTGGCGAAGAAGAAGGATTGCTTGGTTCGCAGGCTTACGTGAAAGCTCACTTTGGATCATTCGAGAAACCTTTGCCCGGTTACGAAAAGTTCGGCGGCTACTTCAATATTGATTCGGGCACCGGCCGCGTGCGTGGCGCGAGCGTCTTCGGTCCGCCGGAAGCCGCCAGCATCATGCGCAAGATCCTCGAACCCTTCAAAGACGATGGCGTGGTCGGCGCGATCCCGTCGCGCAGTCGCAACCTCGGCGGCTCAGACAACACTTCTTTCAGCCAGGCCGGTTTGCCCGGCATCGGCATGGGCCAGGATCCAATCGAGTACAACTCGCACACGTGGCACACGAACTTTGATACTTACGAACGCATCCTCGAAGACGATGTGAAAAAGGATGCGGTGACGGTTGCCTGGTCGGTTTATCAGCTCGCGATGCGTGACGATCTGCTGCCGCGCTTTAAGCCCGCCGAAATGCCGTCGCCACCGCCGGCTGCAAGTCCGGAACCAAGTCCGTCGCCGACTCCGCGACCGCGCGGCCGCAAACCATAGACAGGAGTCGGCAAGTGTCAGCAGAGACTAACAAACAAACGGTACTTGCTTATGTTGACTCATTCAATCGTGGCGATGAGCAGTCTTTGCGGCCGCTGTTCACCGACGACGCGTTGATTTACGGCGTGCTTGGCTGGGGTCCTTACGATGAAGTCGTCCTCATTTGGCGCGAGATCAAAGCCGCCTTCGACATCCAACTTACGGTCGAAGAAATTATCGCGGAAGGTGACACGGTCGCGGTGCGCTATACGGAACGCGGCACCTCACGAGGATCGTTTCGCGGCGGCCCGGTGACCGGAAAGTCGTTTGAAGTCGTCGCGATGGAGTGGTTTCAGATGAAGGACGGCAAGATTCATCGTCGCTGGGGCGCGCGCGACAACGCGTCGCAGTTGCGGCAGATGGGCTTGCCGATGGGTTAATGCGGGAACTTCCACGCGGTGAGATGCGTTAGTTGATTGGCTCGACCATAAGTTATTAACTTGCGCTAGACATGAATCGCCGCACCTTCATCAAGCGTAGTGCCATTGCCCTGGCGGGCGCTTCGCTCAGCCGCTTTGACTTCATCACCGTCGCTGCGGCGCCGAAGAGGATCATTATCATCGGCGCGGGCATGGCTGGCTTGTCGGCCGGATACGAACTTACGCAGCTCGGTCATGACGTGACGATCCTCGAAGCGCGTCCGCGCCCGGGTGGCCGCGTGCACACGCTGCGCGAGCCGTTCTCTGATGGTTTGTATGCCGAAGCCGGCGCCGCGCGCATTCCCGACAATCACGATCTCACGCTCAAGTACGTCAAGCTCTTCAATCTGCCGACGGAGCCAATGTATCCGGCGAACCTGTCAGCGTTGCGGTTCGAACAAGGAAGCATGCGGCAAGTCCCGATGACGGGTTTCACCGAAGCGCTGGGCAGGAACTTTGGCGATGAGCTCGGCGGTGCTCCTTCTCGCTTTGTCAAAATCAAAGGTGGAAACGATCTGCTGCCGAAGGCTTTCGCGGCGAAACTGGCGGACAAGATTCTTTACGATTCGCCCGCGGTGAAGATCGATCAGGACGAAAAGTCTGCGCGCGTAACCTTCTCGCGCAAAGGAAAGCCGGAAACCTTGTCCGCTGATCGCATTCTGTGTGCGGTGCCGTTTTCGCTGCTGCGCAATGTCGTGATGCCCGCGAACTTTGCAGAGAAGAAGCTTGCCGCGATCAGGGACTTGAAGTATGACGCAGTGTCGCGCGTTTATTTGCAAACGAAGAAACGCTCCTGGGAAGAGAAAGGCCTGAACGGTTTTGCTTTCACCAAAGACGCGGTGGAAGTTTGGCAACCGACGTGGAGCCAGCCCGGCCCGCGCGGCATCATCATGACTTACGCGCGTCCAGGGGAAGCTGAGAAGATCGCCGCGCTCAAAGAAAGTGATCGCATCAACTCCACGCTAGTTCAGTTGGATCCGATGTTTCCCGGCCTGCGCGGAAATTTCGAAAAAGGAACGTCGAAGATCTGGATGGAAGATGACTGGTCGCGCGGCGCGTGGGCCTTCGCCGGCCTCGGCAATCTGGTCCTGTTCGCTCAGCCCGAAGGCCGAATACACTTCGCCGGCGAACACCTCTCGTTTTTTTCCTCTTGGATACAAGGAGCGCTGGATTCCAGCGCGCGCGCCGTGAAGCAAATCAACGAAGCGCTATACACTACCCACCGATAAAACTCATCGACCGTGAAAGCGTGACGAAGCCGGGATCGTTGATGTAGTGGCGCGGTTCTTTCTTCATCACCACTGATTCAATGAAGTCGATCGTTTCCGCTCGTGAAGCGCCGTCGCGAATTACGTCGCGCAGAGAATGCTCGAGGGTCGAGAAAAGGCAAGTGCGAATTTGACCGTCCGAGGTGAGACGAATGCGCGAGCAGGCGCCGCAGAAAGGTTCAGTCACCGGCGCAATGATCCCGATTTCGCCCGGCGCGCCATCGACAAAGCGATAGCGAGACGACGTTTCGGATCCGCGGGCGACATCGAGCGGTTCAAGCGGAAATCTCTCTTCAATGCGTTGACGAATCTCGCGGCCTGAAACTACATCCTCGCGGTTCCAATCATGCCCTGAATCGAGCGGCATGAATTCGATAAAGCGCATCTTTACGTCGTGTTCGCGCGCGAACGCGGCAAAATCAGCCACCTCATCTTCGTTGTGACCGCGCACGATGACGGCGTTGATCTTGATCGGATCGAGGCCCGCTTCTTTCGCAGCCGCGATTCCTTCCATTACTCGATCGAGAACATCGACGCCGGTCATCTGTTTGAAAACGTCGCGCTTCAAACTGTCGAGGCTGATCGTGATGCGATCGAGTCCGGCTTCTTTCAAGCTATGCGCGCGGTGCGGCAGAAAGTAGCCGTTGGTGGTGAGCGCGAGATCCTTCAGGCCTTTATCTTTCAGTTGCGCGAGTTTGAAAATTATCTGTTCGATGTCGCGGCGCATCATCGGTTCGCCGCCGGTCAAACGAATCTTTTCAATGCCCAACTCTGTGAAGATGTCGCAGACGTATTCGATCTCTTCGTACGAAAGCACTTGCTCTTTCTCAGCCATCGGCGGTTCACCGTGCGGCAGGCAATAGAAGCAGCGAAAATTGCAGCGGTCGGTTAGCGACACGCGCAGGTCGCGAATCGGACGGTTGTAGGAGTCTCGCAGTGGTCCAGGCATTGACGAGACAATGATACAGGCGGAAGGATTGGAGCGCACGCTTGGAGCGCACGCATCCTGCGTGCGGGTCACCGGCATCCTGCCGGTAAAGAAACGCGAGCAGGGATGCTCGCGACTCGCCGACAAGGATTTCGGCGCTCCGAGGTAGGCGCTCCGCTGTTGGCCCGCCTTAAACCAAATTCATCGGCGTCGGGTTCTTTGGATCCTTCGTGTAATCGTAAAATCCGCGGCCCGATTTGCGGCCATAGAGCCCAGCCATGACCATGCGCTTGAGAAGTGTGGGTGGCGCGAAACGTTTCTCGCGAAATTCATTGAACATGATTTCGGCGATGTAATAAGTAGTGTCGAGCCCGACGAAATCGCCGAGCGTCAGTGGGCCCATCGGATATCCGCAGCCGAGTTTCATCGCGTTATCGATATCAACGATCGAGCCGACGCCTTCTTCCAACGCGCGAATCGAATCGAGCATGTACGGCACCAGCAAACGATTAACGATGAATCCGGTTTTATCGCCGGCGCGCACGGGAACTTTGCCCAACTTTTTGCCGAAGGCGATCGCGTCTTCATAAACTGCCGCGTCCGTGAGGATCGTGCGCACGACTTCGACCAGCTTCATGAGCGGAACCGGATTAAAGAAGTGCATGCCAATGAAGCGCTGTTGCCGCTCCGCCGAAGTTACTGACATCATCTGCGTGATCGACAGCGAAGAAGTATTCGACGCGAAAATTGTTTCGGGCTTGCAGAGAGCGTCAAGCTGGCGATACGTCTTATGTTTCTCGTCGAGATTTTCAATGATGGCTTCGATGATAATGTCGCAGTCAGCCAAATCGTCCAGCGAGGTCGTACCGAACAAACGATCGCGAATCTCCTTTTGCTGATCAGACGCGATTGTTCCTTTGTCGGCGAAACGCTCAAGCGACTTTTCGATCGAAGCGAATCCTTTTTGCAGCAGATCTTCCGAAACTTCGCGCACGGTGGTTTCGAATCCCGCCATCGCGGCCGTTTGCGCAATGCCTGAACCCATCACGCCGCAGCCCAACACACCAACTTTTTTAATTTCCATAAGTCTCCTTAAAGAACTATCCGCAGATTGCGCAGATTACACAGATTGGAAAAAGCGCGGAAGGCCACAGATCACATCTCTTCTGATTCGATCTGTGAAATCGGCGTATCTCCGGATTAATCTTCCTCAAAAGGTAATATCAAAATTTCTCGCGACCATGAAGAAGCTAATCGCGACTATCAAGAGCGACAGGATCTGCAACACGCGCCACGCAATCGTCATGCTCGCTGATTGTCCCGGGCGCTTGTAGCTCACGACCGCGGCCAGCGCTGCTCCCGAAAGCAATCCGCCCATGTGCGCGGCGTTTTCAATGATGCCGCGGCCCACAAATCCAATCCCGAGATTCAGCAGAATGATCGGCAGCATCCCCGTTCCGAATGCACGCTTAAACCCTTCAGGCAATTCGCGGCGATACTTGACGCCAAACACAAACAGCACGCCGACTAATCCGAACAAAGCACCGGACGCGCCGGCCGACGGATCGTCGTGACTCTTGATCAGGAAACTCGAGATGATACCGGGATGCGATCCCGGAATCACGGTCAGATAGCTTGCGACGACGCCGGCGATGCCGGTCACCACCCAAAAGACGACGAACTTGGCCGAGCCGTAAAGCTTCTCAACCCATGGGCCAATCACCCAAAGGCTGTACATGTTGATGAGCACGTGCGGCAAGTTCACATGAATGAACACAGGCGTGACCAGCCGCCAGTACTCGTGATCGTAGCCGATCAGGTAGTTCGTTTTCGCGCCAAAAGCGAGCAGGACTCCTTCCGGAAAACCGGCCCACAGCACAGCCGTTGACGTGCCGCTCAATCCCCACATCAACAGAAAGACAAAGAAGTTCGCGATCAGAAAAACTATTGTGAAGATGTAGGGACGCGATAAGACCGCCCGTGCGTAGCTGAGGTTGTAACGTTCGTGCAGCGGCAGCGGCCGTGCGGCAGCTTGCGAGATCGGCGCGCCACAGACGTGACATTCGTTTTCGCCGGCGCCAATCAGGGCGCCGCAGTTTCGGCAGATGGTTGGGCGACCGGAATAGTTTGGCGAATTGTCAGGCAATTTGGAGTGCGCCGGCTTTGACGGCGCTTTGGATTGGTTTCGATCAAGAGATGCGGCGGTAATCGAAAGCAGCGTCGCCGCTGCGCTTTGCCGCCGCACTCCAAATTACTTTCCGAGTTCTCCCAGCAGGCTCACTAGGTCGTCAGCGTGCTCTTCTTCGACGGCCAGGATCGTCTCCATCAAGCGACGTGATGTCGGATCGTCGTTGCCGAGAAATTGAATGATTTCGCGATAGCTATCGATGGCGATGCGCTCCGCAACCAGATCTTCCTTGATCATGTCGATCAAAGAATCGCCTTCGACATATTCGGCATGGCTGCGCGTCAGCAAACCTTCAGGATTCAAATTCGGCTCGCCGCCAAGTTGCACAATACGCTGCGCGATTTGATCAGCATGGCCCTGCTCGTCGTTTGAGTGCTGCAAAAATTCGGCGGCGACACTGTCGGCATTAATTCCCGACGCCATAAAGTAATGACGTCGATAGCGCAACACACAAACGATTTCAGTCGCCAGCGCTTCGTTCAGAACCTTGATCACGGTCTCGCGATCAGCGCTGTAGCCTTCGGTCACCGCGCCGTTTTCAATATGTTTGCGCGCGCGTTCGCGCAGAGTTTTGATGTCAGTCAGGAATGGTTTGTCAGCCACGATGTGACTCCTTCTATTTGATGTTGATTAAGAGGGAAGTTCCGATGTTACCCGCGAGTGAGCAGCGGAGCAAGTGGGGGCGTGTCAGTACCGCGAGTGATAGCGAGCGGATCAGGAGGAACGCTGCCAGGTGGCCAGTCAATTTACTTGAGGAGTCACTTGTTCCTGTCGCTATCGCTCCCGGTACTGACACCTGATCCGCTCGCTATCGGACACGATCACTCGCCGGTAACTTTAGCTGTCAGCTTGATATCGCTCGAAGCGCTCGCGTCGCTTACCACTTCAAGCGGAGCTATCCATTGCAGTGTCTTGATGCGACAAACCCCGGTGTTGTCTTCGCGGCAATAGACGAAGGTGAATGACGCGCGCGCGGTTGCCGCTCCAGAGCCAACGTTAACGGGCACGCGAATCGGTAAAGTCATTCCCTTTCCACTTTTGTTTACAGTGACGGGAGCGCTTTTCTGCGCCTCGCCGCCTGCTTCGATCGCGACCGTGTAGCGTTGCGGCGCCGTCGGATTCAGATGATAGCCGGTAGGCAGATCGACGTTGATGACGATCGAAGCGTCACCGGTGCGAATCTTCTGTAGCGCCAACTTAATTTCTTCTGAGTTTGGCGAAACGTCCGTGTTCGCTGCTTGACTCGTCGCCGGCGGTTGCAGTCCCTTGATTGGAAGTGTCCTGGTTTCTTTCGTCTTTAGATCGACGACGCGAATCGCGTGATTGTTCGTATCGGCGACGTAGAGCCTGTCGCCCGCCACAGCCAGCCCGCCCGGTTCGTAGAACGAAGGCTTCTCGCCATCGGCCTGGCCGGGTTTGCCGGCACCCAGAAATCCGTTGACCAACTGTTTCCCCGGATCGAGTAGTTTGATTTTGTGATTGTAGGTATCCGCAATCAGCAGCTTGCCGTTCCAACGCGCGAGCCCGAGCGGATGCTGCAAACGAACGTCGTTGTCGAAGCCATCCTTGTCGCCAAAATCAAACAGGTCGCCGCCGACCAGCGTCTTCACTTTCGGATTAGCGTCGAGATTGATCGCGCGAATGATGTTGGCTTCGGCGTCCGACACGTACAAAGTTTTTCCATCGCTCGCCAGCGCTGAAGGTTGCGCGGACGCGGCTTCATCGACTGGCCCATCAAGTCGAGCTTCGCGACCGGTGCCGGCGAAAGTCGAAATCTCGCGCAAGGTAAGATCAAGTTTCCAAATCTGATGCGGTCCAGCCATCGCGATGTAGAGCGAACGGCCGACCAACTGCAAATCCCATGGGGAATTCAAAGCAATGGTTCGAGCCATCCCTTTTTCGCCGTATTCGCGCGACTGCTGCCCGGTGCCCGCTATCGTGGTCACGGTCCTGGTCTTCAGATCGACTGCGCGAATCAAGTGATTCTCAGTATCCGCGACGTAAAGAGTGTCACCGTCGAGCGCCATCCCCTGAGGCCGAAAGAAGGTCGCGTGATCGAATGCGCCGTCGTCCTGCCCGTGCGCGCCCGTGCCGATCGTTTCGATCAGAGTGCCGTCCGTCTTCGCGATGACGATGCGATTGTGATCCGAGTCGGCGATGAACAGCCGATCGGTTTTTTCATCGGCGAGAATCTTTCCGGGAAACGCGAGCGGCAGATCGCCAATCTTCGCCTTTTCCAAAACCAGATTGAGCGGCGCCTCATTCAATTCACCACGTTTGCGAAACTCGGCAATCGAATCAGCGATGGCTTTGTCGAGCGCTTCGTAGCCACCCTCACCAGAAAGCTTGCCAATCACGTAACCGGCCGGATCGATTAGGTAACGCGTGGGCCAGGCATTGACGGCGTAAGCATTCCAAATCTTGAAGTCGGCATCATTGACGATCGGATGTTCGATCTCGTAGCGCAGGATTATGCGGCGAATGTTCTCGGTGTCCTTTTCGTTTTCGAACTTCGCAGAGTGGACGCCGATGACGACCAGCTCGTTGGGATACTTCTTCTCGAGCTTCTTCAGATCGGGAATGATGTGCATACAGTTGATGCAGCCGTAAGTCCAAAAATCCAGCAGCACAACTTTGCCTTTGAGCGCCGCCAGCGACAGCGGCTTATCCGTATTCAACCAACCGCGCCCGCCGCTAAGCTCGGGCGCTCGAATCTTTCCACGTTCCTGTACTGGCATTTCGAGACCTTTCGATAACGATGGCGATGTCAACCACAGAGGACACAGAGGAAGGATGCCCAAGAGCAAAAGGCAGAGGGCAAAGCGTGCCCAGCCCGCATTTGCGGGCGGCAGATTAATAGCCCCGGGCGTGAGCCCGGGATTACATCCGAAAAAAAATCTTTTTAGCCCCGTAGGGGCGGCACGTTTCTCTGTCGCACGCGTCGCGGGCTTCAATTGTCTTTTTGACTCGATCCCCGGGCTTACGCCCGGGGCTATTAGCTGTCGCCATCTTTGATGGCTCATTTAGGGAATCTCCTCACTTCGCCAAAACCTGATCCAGTCGATCAACCGCTCGTCTTAGATGCGGAATCGTAATCGAACCGCCGACGACTAGCGCCACATTGAAGGCATCCATGAACTGCTCGCGCGTCACGCCGGCCTCCGCACACTGTTTGATGTGATAGGTAATGCAATCGTCGCAGCGCAAGACGATCGAACCCGTCAAGCCCATCAGCTCCTTCGTCTTCTTGTCGAGCGCGCCATCTTCGTAGGCCTGCGTGTCGAGCGCAAAGAATCTCTTGATACCGAGGTGGCCGCTGCCGAGCAGCTTCTCGTTCATCTCGGCGCGATAGCGATCAAAATCGTCCATCACTATATCCTTTCCCGTGACGCTGCTTCATTTTCGCTTGAATGTATCACAGGGGATTCGTCGGTCTGAACCACACCACGGTCGAGTGGAACAGTAAACTGAACGACTGCCGGCGAGGACGCCCGCGCTCCCATTGAGGATTAGTCGGATTTCGATTGACAGCCTTACAGTCGCA
>JAJPKD010000269.1 GCA_021323895.1 Acidobacteriota bacterium
GTTAGTCGGCAGCGGCAAATTCGTGACGATGATTGGGGGCGAACATTCAATCAGCGCGCCGGTCATTCGCGCACACGCCGAGAAGCACGAGAATCTATCGGTCTTGCAAATCGATGCACACGCGGATTTGCGCGACACGTATGACGGCACGCCTTACTCGCACGCGTCGATCATGGCGCGCGTGGTCAAGGACTTGAAAATTCCCGCGGTGCAAGTCGGCATTCGCTCGATCTCCGTCGACGAAGCCCGCGTGATTGACGATTTGCCGACGCGAATCTTCTGGGCCAAGGACATTGTTGGCCGCGACGATTGGTGGGACGATGCGATTGAAGGTTTGACTGAGAACGTTTATCTCACGATCGACATTGATGGATTGGATCCGTCGTTAGTTTCCGCGACCGGAACGCCTGAGCCGGGCGGGCTTGGCTGGTACGAAACTATCGGACTGATTCGCACGCTCGCGCGCAAGCGCAACGTTATAGGTATGGATCTTACCGAGTATTCGTACGTTGAAGGACAAAGTGCTTCAGCGTTTCTCTGTGCGAAGTTGATCTACAAGACGCTGGGGTTTGTGTTTGAGAAAGAGACGACCAAAGTGCGTGGTTAATGGAGCGCCGACATCCTTGTCGGCGGTCGCGAGCATCTTGCTGGCAGACTTTCGCGCTGCGCACTCTGCGGGCAGGGATGCCCGCGCTCCATCAGCTGAGTTTCTTCTTATACGCCTCTTTCAATCCTGACTGTGCTTGGTCGTGCGCATCGTAAACGTTTGGACGAGCGAGCACGGCGCGATATTGCGTCAACGCGTCGTTGCGTTTACCTGCCAAATCCAAAGCGCGCGCGGCATAGAGATGCGCCATCGTTGCCAGACCCTGTTGCGCGCCCGGTGTATCCGCTGACGCCAGAAACTCTCTCACCGCGTGTTCGTATTGCCCCGCCGTCATCAACGCTTCGCCGTACTTGAAATGGATCAGGTCGAGCTGGCGCGAAGCCGTCTCGCGAACCGACTTGTCTTTCAACAACGATTCGAACGTGGCGAATGCTTCGGTTTCTGACGGATTCGTTGTCGCATTAGGATTGGCTTTGCGGTCCAATGCCGCTTGCGACACGAGCGCGTCGGCAGCTTCCAGGCGATAGAGATAATTGCGCGGATACTTGGCGGCCAGTTCGCGGGCGTACGCGGCTGCCTCTGCAAATCGTTTCTCGCGCGTGTAAAGAACGATCAGCAAAGTCTTGGCTTCGTCATGAATCCAGTTGCCTTCTTTGCCTACGCGTTCCAGCGTTGCCAAACCGCGCTTCTTCGATCCGCGAAATCCAACCACACCCGCGATCAACTTTGCCGGCAGCGGCAACGCGCCAACCGTGTAGTCATACAACCCAATCGTGATCTCTGCATCGTGCCATGAAGGATCGAGCTTGATGACTTCGCGATGCTTATCAACCGCGTCCGATCCATCCTTCAAAGCCGCGAAGTGACGCCGTTCGACCGCCTCTTCAAACGATGCCTTCAATCCTTCGATCGCGCCCATGAAGTAAAGCGCTTCAACATCTTTCGGATACAGCTTCAATCGCGCTTCGGTCAAGAGCCGCGCCTGTCGCGTCAACGAGCGAAACTGATCGACAACCTTCGGATCGGGTTTGTCGTCACCGGTCGAATAGAACGTGTCGTCATCGCCGTAGAGCGAAGACTGCAAACGTCGCGACTGATAAAGCGTCTCCGCCCACAGCGTGTCCGCCAGAAACTGCGGCCCGGCCGGATACTTCGGGAAAGCGTCGGCCATCTCTTTAAAGTTCTTCCTGGCCGCTTCGTAGTCAAGATTGAACAACGCTTCCGAGCCGGCGACGCGCAACGTTTCGAATTTTGCGCGTTCGGTTTCGGTGAGCCATGGAGCCGACGCCGCCGACTGCGCTAATCCAACGCTCGTTATTGCGCAAACAAAAAAGATAACAGCTAAACACTTCATGCGAACGATTCCATCCTTAAGTTGAGAAACTCTCCAGATACTTCACGCCACTTCCGGTATTGAACAGCACGACGCGATCGTTTGATTTCACCGCACCGTCGCTCATTAACTTCCTCAAAGCCGGCAAGCACGCCGCGCCTTCGGGGGCGCAAAATATTCCTTCCGCAGCGCCGATCTCTTTCGTCGCTGCGATCAATTCATCGTCAGTCACCGCGATTGCAGTTCCGCCTGACGCGCGCAGCGCATCGAGAATCAGAAAATCGCCAATCGCTTTCGGCACCCGTAATCCCGACGCCGTGGTGTGCGCGTTCGGAAATTCATCTGCGAAGCGCGTTCCTTCTTCAAAGGCGCGCACGATCGGCGCGCACCCGGCGGCTTGCACGGTCACCATGCGCGGACGCTTCGATCCGATCCAACCCATCTGCTCCATCTCATCGAAAGCTTTCCACATGCCGATCAAGCCGGTGCCGCCGCCGGTCGGATAAATGATCACGTCAGGCAATTCCCAATCGAATTGCTCGCCGAGTTCGTAGCCCATCGTCTTCTTACCTTCGATGCGATAAGGCTCTTTCAAAGTCGAAACGTCGAACCAACCTTCAGCTTCTTTTCTTCTTCCGACTCCCGCGCCGCAATCCGTGATCAGTCCATCCATCAACGTGACGTGCGCGCCCGTCTGTTCGCATTCGATCACGTTCGCGCGCGGCGTGTCTTTCGGCATGAAGATGTAAGCTTCCATTCCCGCGCGCGCTGCGTATGCGGCCAGTGCGCCCGCCGCGTTACCGGCTGAAGGAACGGCCAGCTTCTTAACACCCAACTCCTTCGCCATCGAAACGGCTGCGGTCATGCCGCGCGCTTTGAAACTCTGCGTGGGATTCTGTCCCTCGTCCTTGATGTAAAGCTCGTTCATTCCGAGCTGCTCGCCCAAACGCGAGGCGTGCACGAGCGGCGGGAATCCTTCGCCTAAACTCGTCACGTTCTCGTCGCGCTCGACGGGCAAGACTTCCCGATATCTCCATAAATCCGCCCTTCGGCCCGCCAAACTTTCTTTTGTCAAAGAGTCCGCCGCCCGCTCAAGGTCATAGCGAACCAGCAGTGGCTTGCCACATTCAGTGCAGAGGTTGTGCAACCTTCGTGCCTCGTGCCTCAGTCCGCAGTTGGCGCATTCGAGATGCGTAACATTCATGATTCATTGAGTTCCTTTCCCGGTATTTGCGGCGAACATCATAGCTGGTTGGGTGTAAATCCGTCAGGTGGTGTGGGAATTTGGCGGTGTGTCAGTGCCGCGAGTGGATGTTGTGTCAGTACCGCGAGCAATAGCGAGCGGATCATGTGAATCTATCGATGCGTCTTACCACACATAGCTGATCCGACGCCTTGCTCCGCTCGCTATCGTTGGCGGTGCTGACACCTCTCTGCGCGTGACCTTTGCGGCCGCTGCGGTTAAGCTGTTCTCAAATCTATTTGTAAAGGACCAAGGTAAATGCCAAACAGAACTGCAACCATTCAAACTAACAAAGGCACGATCAAATTTGAGTTATTGGAAGAGGACGCGCCGAAGACGACCGAGAACTTTCGGTTGCTCGCAGAGCAAGGTTATTACGACGGCGTGATTTTTCATCGCTGCATCAACGGTTTCATGATTCAGGGTGGAGATCCCACCGGCACCGGACGAGGTGGTCAATCAGCCTGGGGTGGACGGTTCAATGATGAAATCAACCCGTCATCCGAAGTCTATAAGCGAGGATACAAAGCAGGCACGGTCGCGATGGCCAACGCCGGCCCGAACACCAACGGCTCGCAGTTCTTCATCATGCACGTCGATTATCCGCTGCCGCCGAGCTACACCATATTTGGCCGTGTGACGGAAGGTCAGGATGTCGTGAATGCGATAGCCACTTCGAAAACTGACAGTGGCGATCGTCCGTTGTCGGAAGTGAAGATGGAAAAGGTGACGATCGAATAGAGTCAGTTTTGAGTTTTCAGTTTTGAGTTTTGAATCGCGGCGGTTACGAAGTTCTTGGCCGCCGCAACTGCGTCTGGCAACAGCCCGCCACACGCCAGGTTTGCAGCGATCGCCGACGACAACATGCAGCCGGTTCCTCTCACCGGCGGCGCATCGATCCACTCGCCGCGAAAGATCGTGACTTCACCTTCGTTATCCAGCAGATCAATAGCCTCTAGTTTTTCTGACCCCTGACCCCTGACCCCTGACCCCTGCCTTTGGTGTCCGCCTTTTATTAACGCCGCCCGCGAGCCGAGTTCACGAATGCGCGCCGCAGCCTGGCACATCGTATCCTCGTCGTAAATGTTCACGCCGCCGAGTTTCTCCGCTTCAGGAATGTTTGGTGTGACGACTCGTGCCAGAGGCAACAACTCCATCACAAAAACTTCAAACGCATCATCCGACATCAGCTTGCCGCCGCTCGTCGATTCCATGACGGGATCGATCACAGGCGGCGGGAGTTTCAGTTCGCGAATCAAGTGAGCCACTTCGCGAACCATTTCTGCCGTCGGCAACATGCCGATTTTCACGGCGGCAATTTCGATAGCGGCAGCTACAGCCTCAACCTGCGCGCGCACCGCTTCAGCAGATTGATGAGAGGCGCCAAAGAATTCCTTTGCGTTTTGAAACGTCAGCGAGGTGATTGCGGCGGCGGGACGACAACCGAAGTGAAGAATTGTCCGAATATCAGCGACGATTCCCGCGCCGCCCGACGGATCGAAACCAGCAATCGTGAGTACCGTCGGTGCGTCGTTAAGATCAGCAATCGCGTTCATTGCTTAACTTAGATGGACCAGGCGCGGCTCGAAGTTCTCTACCCGTGGCGTCTTAGTTTTGCGACTGACTTTGAAGCCCTCCGCCTTCAGGTAACGCGTCTGGCTCTCAATGCCGCCGGGAAATTTCGGATTGAGGCTTCCGTCATCTTTGACCACCCGCCAGTAAGGAGTGATGCGCTTGCGGCCATTCGCGCGATCTTCTTCAGCGGCGATGCGCAGAAAGATTCCTGTGGTCAATGGGCAGGTGACGTCAACCGAAAACTCCTCCGCGAGCCGGCGGCGCAGGTCGCTGACAGTGACGAGTTGACCGTTGCTAACTTTGCGGACCAACTCATCGACCAGCAACGGCGTCGGAATCAGCATCGTGTCTCCGCCGAACCGCGACATCTTCGGTGGCACCTTCACAATCTTTGGTTCCTGCGGCTTCTCGAGTTTCTCTCGCCACGAAGTTCGGCTGGTAAATTTCTTCTCCATCAAACCACTCCTTATTCGTTTCGTTTCAACTCATCGACGACCAAATCTAAATTCGCTGCATCGCTGAACAAGCTAATCGCCGCAATCCCGGCGGCTCCCGCTTGCAAACATTGCGCGGCGTTAGCCGTAGTGATTCCGCCGAGCGCCAAAACTGGAAATCCGGAAAGAGTCCGCGTTACTTCGGCTAATTTTTTCAACCCGACCGGCTCACCATACTGCGCTTTCGATGCAGTTTCAAAGACTGGACCAAAGACGATGAAGTCCGCGCCGCCCTCGCGCGCCGCGATTGCTTCAGCCAGCGAGTGTGTCGATGCGCCAATCAAAATTTTGTCGCCAAGGGTCTGTCGAACAACTGCCGCGTCAAGCGATTGCGTTGTCAGATGAACACCATCAGCTCCGGCGCCGGCTGCAATGTCCGCGCGATCATTTACCAGTAGTCGCGTCGAAGACATACGAGTAATTTCGGCCGCGCGCTCGGTCAATTCAAACAACACGCGCGCGCTCAGGTGCTTCTCTCTGATTTGGATTAGATCGACTCCTGCTTCAACCGCACCCGAAATCTGTTCGAGAATGTTTTGGAATTCCGGAGATTCGCGCGTCGTCGCTTCAGTGCTGGCGCCGCGGGTAATCAGATAGAGGATCGGTTTGCGAAACTGGAGCGGCATCACGGATCACTTCGGGTTTCTGGGGCAAGCTTTTCACGGAGGGCAGTCCCGCGTCCAGCGCGCGCACGGTCTTGCGGAAATTAATCAGCTCCCAAAGTCCCATCCCCAGGTTCAGGATGCCGATTCCGGAAACGGCGCCGCGCACCCAGCCCGACGCGATGAACCTTTGCACGCCAAAGCCAACCTTCCGCGAAGCCAACAGCAGAAAATAGTTGTTTCCCCAATCGCTCAGGCCGAACCAGCCGTGCGGCACCCAGGGCAACACCGTCAGCACCACGCCGATTTCGACGCACAAAATGATGTAGAAAATCACCGACAGTCGCGAAGACATACTCAATTTCCCTAGAAACAAAAATACCACAAAGCCAAGTTTATTCTTAGCTCTGTGGCATTGAGGTTTGCCGAATCGAACTATTGGGCCAAGCGCGACTGCAAAGCGCGCAGCCTTTCGTTCACACCTCGATACGAAACATTCACGCCGTAGATTTCGGTAAAGAGATCCATGGCCCGATTCAGATCACCAGCCTGCTCGTGGGCGGCGGCAAGTTCAAACCGCAGTGCTTGCCGCTCTTCTTCCGAAGCGCTCGGCGCATCCAGTCCTTTGTTCAGCCACTTCACCGCGAGCTGCGGGACGCCTTTCTGCATGAAGCAATGACCGAGAAGGTTGCAGCACTGCACGTATCGCGAGGTTCCATCATCCGGAGAGACCAAACTAATCGCGAGTTGAAATTCTTCCAAAGCTTCTTCGAACAGATCCATTTCTTTGTAGGCCAGCCCCAGGTTGTAATGCGTCTCGTAGTCGCCGTTGCTGCACGATTCGACTTCAGCCGAAGCGCGATACTCTTCGAAAACCTCCGCTAGTCCGGGATCGATAGCCTTCGAAGTTTCGAACGCCGTGCCGGCAAGAGCTACCAACCCATCACTGGTTTGCGGCTTAGCTGCCGGCGCCGAATGCCCGTTGCTCACAACGCCTCCGGTCAATACATTCAGCTTCTGTCGTCGGGCATCGACATCAGGATGCGCTCCGAACTGGCTTTCGAGCAGATTCAAAGTATCGATCGCGATGTCGACGTAGCCCTGTTCGATGTAAAAATCGACGCTCTCCAACTCCTGTTGGCGGATCTTGGCATGCGGATCGCCGTCTTCATCTCCACTCCGCTGAAGTTCGCTTTGTGCCTTAAGCTTGTCTTCTTCATTCGCCTCAAAAGCAAAACCGCGCTCGATTTCCATCTCATCGAAGCGCACCTGAGACTCGCCATTCGCGCCCTCTTTCGCTCCTATTTGCTCTCTTGCTTCGCTTTTTGCCGGATCATTCTCAGGTTCGAACGCAAATTCTTCTTCAAATGACGGAACCGGTTCAACCTCGGCGGCAGTTGACGACTCAAATTTAATAACTGCATCGTCAGCGAGTTCTTCGTCCGTCCCACCAAGTTGATTCAATCTTTCTACGTGGCCGCTTTCGTCCGGAACCAGCCGTACTAACTGCGTTAAGGCGCGCCGTTCTTCGTCTGCCAGGCCGGCGGCTTGCGCAGCTTCGGCAAGTCGCTCCAGCCCGTCTTTCAAATTCTCTGTATCACGCCGCAGCCCATAGGTCTGGACCAACAGGCGCAACGCTGGAAGGCAATAGGCGTCTGAAACGAGCGCCTCGTTCACCAGTTCGATTAATTCGGCATCATGGTGCTCAGCCAACGCTTGTTCTGCAACTGACGAAAGCGTTCGCACCGAGTCTTCGGTGCTGCCCGTTCGAAGATATGACCGCGCGACTTCCATCATTCGGAGATACGCCGATGGTTCTTTGGCTAGCAAGGCAGTGGTAGCTGATTCAGCTTGCTGCGGGTCTTCGGCCTCGATATGAGCACGCGCGAGCATCGCGAGCAGATCGACATCGTCCGGATGATCCTGAGACACGCGCGCGATCACTTCGGCAGCTTCGTCGGCCGTGCCGCGCGCCGTATGCGTTGCCAGCAATCCTTCGAGTGTCGCGTGATCGTTTGCTTCCAACTCCAGCGATTTTCCAAAGACCTCAAGCGCCTCATCCAAAGATCCGCGAGCCGATAGAGCCTCACCGGCGATCGTAAAAGAAGCCGCTGCTTCTCTATTCATGCCTTCGTTCCGATAACTTTCGGCAAGCTTGATTCGAACGTCGGTGTTCTGTGGATCGAGATCGGCAATCTTCCGCAACACTTCCAATCCCGCCTGCACGGCGCCGCTTTTTTCATGCGCGCTTGCCACCAGCAAGTAATGCGCGCGCGCTTCGACGATCAGATCCTGTTGCGCGTAAAGGTCGGCGAGACTCATCGAAATCTCGATGTTGTTGGGAGCCAGACGATCGATCTTCTTGAACATCGCAATCGCTTTGAGCCCAAAATCCTGCTCGCGATAGTGATCGGCGATGCGGCGAAAGCAAGAGATCGCCTCGGCTTTATTGCCGACGCGCACGTGCAAATCGCCAAGGATGTTCAAGGTGCTGTAGTCTTCCGGCTCGTGCTCGACGACTTTGCAGTACTCTTTGACAGCAGCCGGGATTTTTCCCATCTCGAGGTACTTCTCGGCTGCGCGCAGAGTCTTTACCTTATCGAATGTCATTTTTTCCTGAAGCAGCGGAATGAATTTGTGGCGAGGTCGGATGCCCTTCGCCTACCAGAGGATGATTTGCTTCTCAGCTCTCTAAGCGCCGCTTGGAGCTGAACGGCACTATCTAAACTAACACGCGAAATTGGCGGGTGTCAACGAGGTTTTTCTTAGGCAAACGCCGGATAACCCGCTGATTTTGCGGGACTTTTTCGCTAAATTACGTCGGCAAAGTTCTTCCGCGTACGCGCAAACCACCAGTAACCAATCACGAAACTGATTAACGCAAAGACCGAGAAGAAGGCGAGGCCGTACCAATCCGGAGCCAAGCCCTCGATCAGGACCCTCCGATAATTTCTAACTAGCGGCGTGAACGGATTGAGATTGATAACTGACCGATACGCGGGCGGCACCAGCGACTCGGGATAAATTATCGGCGTGAGATACATCCAGGCCATTAACACCAGCCCAATTCCCTGCACGATGTCGCGAATGAAGACTCCCACCGACGCGACGAACCAGGCAAAGCCAAATGTCGCTAGCAATTGTGGAATCAGGACAACTGGTAAGAACAAAATGGTGGCGTGCACTTCGTTCCGCAAGATTGCGACGGCGACCAGCAACACGATCGTTCCGAACATCTGGTTCGTGATCGCCGCCAGTGATAGTGAGATCGGCAACGTCTCGAGCGGGAACACGACCCGCTTGACGAGATTCGCATGTCCCACGATCGTGGTAGAGGATAGTTGCACAGACTCTTGAAATGCATTCCAAGGCAACAAGCCGCAGAAAAGATACAGCGCATAGTCCCATTGCGAACTACTGTTACCAAACTTTGCTTTGAAGATGCCCGCAAAAATGATCGTGAAGATGGCAATCATCACGATCGGCGTCAACAGCGTCCAAATCATTCCGAGCGCGGATCCTCGATAGCGGGCGGCAAGTTCGCGTTTGGTCAGAGACAGGATCAGATCGAAGCGCCGTGGAAGTTGCCATAGCGGACGCCAAACGGCGCGACGGGCTGTGTGAGCAGAAATCATGCAGCGATATTGTAGAGTGTCAGAACCGCGAGCGGTAGCGACCGGATCATCAAGGCTAACTAAATATCAGGCCGAGCCTGTGGCGACGTCGCGGAATGCGTTCAGGAAAGTCTCCATCTCACCTTGTTTGCCGATAGTCACGCGCATGTGGGTTGGCAACGCCGGAAACGGACGACCTACTTGCACGCCGCGCTCGCGCAGTGCGCCGATCAGTGGCTGGACCGGACGCTTCACATCAATCATCACAAAATTTGCCTGCGATGGAATGTGTTGGTAGCCGAGCTTTCCTACTTCGCTGAGGACGAATTGTTTTGTTTGCGCGTTCCAGCGCTGGCCATTAGGCACTTGTTCCGGATCATTCAAACTACCGATCGCCGCGGCGAGCGCCATTATGTTCACGCTGTCCCAGGTTTGGTGCGGCCGCATCCTGCGAATCGTGTCGGCTTGTGCGACGCAGTAACCAACGCGCAATCCAGCCATGCCGTAAATTTTCGAGAACGTGCGCGCGACGATCAGGTTTGAATGATCCTTGAACATCGGAATGACTGATTCGTAATCCGGACTGTCGGCGTAATGGTGATAGGCCTCGTCCACTAGAATCATGGTTGACTTGGGTGTCTTGATGATGAATTCCCGCAACTCATCCTTGGGCGTAATACTGGCCGTCGGATTGTTTGGATTGCAGATGTAAATCAGACCTTCCTTCGCCTCGGCCGCCATCTTGGCTAGATCGTGAGCATAAGTTTTCGTCAGCGGCACCTTCACCACTTCGGCGCGGCTGATGCGCGCGTGATTCAGAATCGCTTCAAAGGTTGGATCTGCAACAACCATTTTGCCGCGACCCGGCGTGAACGTTAACGCGGGGCCACGGGTCGGCTTCGCTAACTCGACTGGCTTCGCATCACTATTCAGCGGACCGGTAAATGCTGAGGCGGCGACTTTCAGAATTTCGCCTGAGCCATCCCCTAACAAAATCTGATCACTCGTCACAGCGTTTAGCTTCGCCAGCATATCGATGAGCGTCTCGGAATGTTCATCGGGATACCGCCATGTGAGCGAGAACGCATCCGTCATGGCTTTCAAAGCCATCGGCGATGGCCCATACGGATTTTCATTCGAACTCAATCGCACAATCGTTGTTGGCGCAGTGGGTAAAGCAACCGCTGGCTGAGCAACAATCGTTGGCAAACCAAACGCTGGGCGAGCAGCAACGACGGCGGTTCCGACACCGAGTAGCTGAGCAAATCTACGACGCGATATCGAGTAGTTTTCCGGCATGGCGTGAACTCCTTTGCGGGTTGATTGCGCGCATTATCCGCCAGGCGCGGCTTCCTGCCAACTTGTGATACGCTCATTTCGTCATGCCCAAGCCGCGTTCCTCGAGACTCTTCCCGGACATGTCTGCGACAGATGATGCTTCGTCCAGCACGCGTGCGCCGCTCGCCGATCGCATGCGTCCTCGGACACTACGCGAGTTTGTCGGGCAGGAACATCTCGTCGGCGAAGGTCGAGTGCTGCGTCGCTTGATCGAAAGCGGCGGCATCCTGCCTTCGCTGATTCTTTGGGGGCCGCCCGGAACTGGAAAGACGACGCTGGCGCGGTTACTAGCCGAAAAAACTGACGCTGAGTTTGTGGCGCTATCAGCGGTTTTCTCCGGCGTAAAAGAACTCCGCGGCGCGATTGCTGATGCGCGGCTCGCGCGACAACGCGGTCATCGCACGATTCTCTTCATCGACGAGATTCATAGATTCAATAAGGCACAGCAGGACGCGCTGCTGCCGGCCGTCGAAGATGGAACTGTCACGTTGATTGGCGCAACGACTGAGAATCCTTCCTTCGAAGTGATCAGCGCGTTGCTGTCTCGTTCACGCGTGCTTGTTCTGAATCCATTAGAAGAGAGCGAGATTGAAACGATCGTCCGGCGCGCACTGAACGATGAAGATCGCGGATTGAAGAGCCTCAACGTCGAGATGTCTGATGATCTGATCACGCGGCTCGCGCACCTTTCTGGCGGCGATGCTCGCGTTGCTTTGGCGGCGTTGGAAGCCGGGGCATTGGCGACTGCACCAACCGACGGCGGTATTAGATTAATCACACAAGACACGCTGAGTGAATCTCTCGGGCGCGCACAGTTCGCGTATGACAAAGGCGGCGAAGAGCATTACAACCTGGCGTCGGCGCTAATTAAATCGCTTCGCAACTCAGACGTGAACGCTTCGTTATATTGGTTGGCGAGGATGATCGAGGGCGGCGCCGATCCGATTTTCATTGCGCGGCGACTTTGCATTCTGGCGTCAGAAGACATTGGCATGGCCGATCCGCAAGCGATGGTGCAAGCAGCCGCGGCGGCGGATATCGTGCAACTGATCGGCATGCCGGAGGGTTTGTTTCCCTTGGCGCAGGCGACGATTTATCTGGCGCGCGCGCCGAAATCGAATACGGTGTTGCGCTCGTACGCGGCTGCGCACAAAGATGCGACCGAGACTTCGCGCGAGCCCGTGCCGCTGCATCTGCGCAACGCGCCGACGCCTTTGATGAAGCATCTCGGCTATGGCAAAGAGTATCGTTACGTGCATCAAGACGCGGCGGCAAAGGAAGAGATGTCGTGCCTGCCGGAGAAGTTGAAAGGGCGCGTGTATTTCAAACATGAGGAGACGGGGGACGGGAGTCAGGGGCCGGATTAGCCCTTTATCCTGGCTCCTGACTCCCCGCATCCCGTCTCCTAATTCAACGATGAACGAAAGAAAGACTGACAAGGAACTCGCATTTCTCCACGATCTTTACGTCGCCGCCGATTGGGGCGAGCGCTTCGCCGAACTCGTCGATAAGCATGTCGAACTTCCGAAGGAAGGACGCGCGCTTTACGTTGAAGCCGGAACTGGCGGACATGCGCTAGCGATTCAGGAACGCGGCGGACAAAAGCTCACTGTCGTTTGCGCGGATGAAAACGAGGAGTGTTTGGAACTCGCGCGCGCAAAGGCCGCGGCGCTGCACGAATCAACTCAGTTTCAGCGCGAGGACCCTCAGGCATTGTCCTTCAATGATGACGAATTTGATTTGGTGCTGGGAAACTCTTCGTTCACTTTGCCAGGCAGTGTAATAAGAACTCTCGCGGAACTTGTGCGAGTAACCAAGCCGGGAGGCACGACCGCGTGGTGGTTGCCGACCACGTCGAGCTTCGGAGAATTCTTTTCCATCTATTGGGAAGCGCTATTGAATGCCGGCGCGGACGAACACGGCACCGACGTAGAACATCTGATTACAGACTTGCCCAGCGTCTCAGACGTAGAGCACTGGGCCGAGGATGCCGGGCTCGAAGCAGTGAAGTCATGGACGGCGATCGAAGAATTCGATTTTGAATCCGGGGAACAGTTTCTGAATTCGCCGTTGATTGCGGATTTTCTATTACCCGCCTGGTTGCAACCAATTCCGGAAGCTGCGCGGGAAAACTTGACGAGGGAGCTTTCCCGCATCATCGACGAAGAACGTCACACGGCCGAGTTTGCTTTGACTCTGAAAGCTACGTTGGTAGTGGGAAAGAAAAGCAGAGTTCAGTGAGAGCGTAGATTAGTATTAGTGCCGAGCGAATCGTTCTCCTTACCGCTCGATTTTCCTCATCTCGTCGGCTTTCATTTGTTGCGCTCGACGACGCGCCTCTTCAAACAAAGTTTCGTCATCAACGGAGTCAAGCTTTGACCGCGAATCCGGTTTCGAATCCGCCTCGTCGATTCCTTCCTTAAACGCCTTCTTGCTCTGGCCGAGGGCGCGTGCGAGTTGCGGCAGTTTGCTGCCGCCGAACAGCAGAAAGATCGCCGCGACGACGAGAATGATGATCGTCGGGCTCTCAATGGCGAACAGCAGAATGGTCATAGGGGTTCTCCTTCAAATGGCGGCAGCATCCGCCTCAAAGCAATTACGCGCGCACGCAAAGCTCGCTGTGGCCGTCTGATTCATAGAAAAGATATTTGCGCCACGTCTCGTCCGCGCGTCCGATGTCACGCATGATCTGCCGGTTCACATGCAACGAAAACGCGCGCGGACGGCGCAACAGATCCATGCCCGACTCTTCCGGCGTGCGATTGCCCTTCTTATGATTGCAACGTTTGCAGCACGCCACCAGATTATCCCATGTTGACTCGCCGCCACGCGAACGCGGGACGATGTGATCGAGGGTCAGCTCAGCCGGCGAAAATTGCTTACCGCAATACTGGCAACAGGAATGGTCGCGCAGCAGAATGTTCTTGCGCGAGAGCGACCGGCGCTCAAGCGGGATGTGGCGATATTCGGTCAGGCGAATCACCGACGGCGCGTGCATCTCGATTCGCTGCGAGCGCAGCATGTGGCCGTTGTGCTCTTCCATGCGCGCGACGCCTTTGAAGATCATCACCACCGCGCGCCGCTCAGTGCACACGTTGATTGGTTCAAAGGAAGCGTTCAGCACTAAAACCCGCGCGTTCATGGTTGAGGCTGATATTACGCGACTGCGTCGGAAAGTGTCAAAAATTAGTGCCGGAGCGCACGCATCCCTGCGTGGGGTTCGTCGGCATCCTGCCGGCCTATTTGTTGGGAATTGCGAGCAAGGATGCTCGCGACGCGCCGACAAGGATGTCGGCGCTCCTAACGAAACTTGTCCGTCGCCTCCACCAACGCGCTCGCGTTGCCGGGCTCCATCACCGAGTGCCCCGCGTCTGGTGTGATGTGAAGTTCCGCTTCAGGCCAGGAGCGATGCAGGTCCCACGCGCTTGTCATCGGGCAGACCACATCGAAACGCCCTTGAACAATCACACCGGGAATATGACGAATCTTAGCGACATTTTCGATCAAGTAGTTCTCAGTCGGGAAAAAACAGTTGTTCATGAAGTAGTGACATTCAATCCGCGCGAAGGCTTCGGCAAAGACTGGATCAGCAAACCGTTCGATCGACGCAGGATCGAAAAAGAGTTTTGAAGTCGAGCCTTCCCAAATTGACCAGGCGCGCGCGGCTGCGATGCGCACTTCATCATCGTCGCTGGTCAGTCGTTTGTAATAGGCGCTCACCATGTCATGGCGCTCATCTGCGGGAATGACTTTGACGAACTCTTCCCAAACATCGGCGAAGATCCAACTGCAACCCTCCTGATAGAACCATTTGATCTCTCTTGGGCGGCAAAGAAAGATTCCGCGCAGGACCAACTCCGTGGCACGTTCCGGATGCGTTTCAGCGTAGGCCAGCGAGAGAGTGCTGCCCCAAGAACCACCGAACACTTGCCACTTCTCGATCCCGAGATGCTCGCGCAGTTTCTCAATGTCGGTGACGAGGTCCCACGTCGTGTTCTCTTCAATCGACGCATGCGGCGTGCTCTGTCCGGAGCCGCGCTGATCGAACAGCACGATGCGATACGCCGCTGGA
>JAJPKD010000155.1 GCA_021323895.1 Acidobacteriota bacterium
CAAGAATGATCGCGATTCGCTTCATTTAGAGCGTTGCGAAGCTGTTGCGCTGTGCTCAAAGCGCGCGCCGGATCTTTATGTCGCACCAGCAAGAGTGCCAGGGCCACGAAGGGCGGATAGCCGTGATTGCGTCGGTGACGAATCTCTTCGTCATAAAGCCCGCGATAGTCCTGAGCCGTCGCGTGTCGCAGAGCGTAATGATGCGGATGGTAAGTTTGAATCAAGACTCGCCCCGGCAAGTCACCACGGCCCGCGCGACCGGCGACTTGGGTTATCAATTGAAACGTTCTTTCGGCGGCGCGAAAGTCGGGAAGAGCAAGGCCGGCATCGACCGAAACAACGCCAACCAAAGTGACGTTCGGAAAATCGTGTCCCTTCGACAGCATTTGCGTGCCGACGAGCAGATCGACTTCTCCTTTGGCAAAATCCAGCAGGCGCTTTTCGAATTCGTGACGGCGTGATTTCGTGTCGCGATCGATGCGACCGATGCGCAGGCGCGGGAAGCGCTTCCGCAGGATTTCTTCGACCTGTTCCGTACCTTCGCCGACGTAGTAGATGTATTTGCTGCCGCACGCGGGACACTGCGACGGCGCGCGCTGATGATGATTGCAGTAGTGACAGACCAGCGTGCTGTCGCCGCGATGATAAGTCAGCGTGACGTCGCAGTTTGGGCACTCGACCGATTCGCCACACGAGCGGCAGAGGATGAAACTCGAATAGCCGCGCCGATTCAGCAGAATGATCGTCTGCTCGCCGCGCGCGCGCGTCTCGTCGATCGCCGACAAGAGTTGATCTGAGAAAACGGCCGGTTTCTTGTGCCGCGCGAAGACTTCGCGCATGTCAACGATTTCTGCTTTGGCCAGCGGCCGATTAGCGATGCGCTCGGGCAATTGAACGTACTGGTACTTGCCGGTCTGCGCGTTGTGAAAAGACTCGAGCGAAGGTGTTGCCGAACCAAGCACGACGACCGCGGATTCTTTTTGGGCGCGCACGATCGCCGTGTCGCGCGCGTGATAGAAAGGCGATTCCTCCTGACGATAAGATGCGTCCTGTTCCTCGTCGACGATGATCACGCCGAGGTCTTTCACCGGCGCGAAGACGGCGGACCGCGTGCCGAGCACGACGCGCGCTTCGCCCGAACGCAGCCGCGACCATTCGTCAAAGCGTTCGCCTTTTGAAAGCGATGAATGAAAGATGGCGATCTCGTCCCCAAAGTGCGTGCGCAAGCGCCGAGACAGAATCGGGGTCAGCGCAATCTCGGGCACCAGCATCATGGCGCCCCGATTCGTTTTCAGCGCCGCCTGCATCGCGCGAATGTACACTTCCGTTTTGCCACTGCCGGTGACGCCGTGTAGCAGAATCGGCGCGAACGTCGGGGCCTGCAAAGGTTGCTCGATCGAGCGAAGTGCCTCTGTTTGAGCTGGCGTCAGCTTGAGATTGTCATGTTCCGGGAATTCGGCGCGCGCGAGCGGATCGCGACGGACGTCTTCTTCGAATTCTTCGACCAGGCCGTGTTTGATCAGCGTGCGAATGACAGATTCGCTGATGTTCGCTTGTTTCGTTAGTTCGCCGGCAGACATCGACCCCTGATTCTTGTGAAGCGTTTCCAGCCCGCGTTCCTGCGCTTTAGTCTTGCGCGCAGAGGTTGTCAGCAGAGGTTTATCAACTAGTCTTAGAGCTCGTCGCTTCTTGGCTTGCGTCGGAGTTCCGCGAGTTCGATAAGACCGCGCGATCAGGCCTTCATCCTCGAGCTCACGCAGCCACTTCGGAATCGATTTTGATCCCAGACGCAGGCAGAAGGCATTGAGCTCGAACTCACCTTCATCCCGCAGCATGCTTAATGGGCGCAGCTTGTTTGACCCACCTACCGCAGGTGGTACTGACTCGGCAGCCCGCTCGCTTTCGTTGTTTGACCCACTGCCGACCGCGGGCGGCGCTGACTTCAAGATGCCGCGGCCTCGGTCAGTGATTGAAATTGTCTGTTCGACTGTGGCATTGATGCCGGCCGGCAGGGCCGCGCGCATCACTTCGCCCCAGGGCGCGGCGTAGTAGTCCGCTACCCAGCGCGTGATTTCCAGAACCTCCGGCGTCAGCGGTGGATCGACGTCGAGCAGCTCACTAACTTCTTTGAGATCTGACTCGACGAGGCTCGTGCCTTCACGCAATTGCGGCAACAAAGCCACGATGTAGCCGGGCGTCGGTTTCGTGCCCAGTTGGACCATCACGCGTGAGCCAACGCGCGCGGCTTGCTGCATCGCCGCCGGCAGGCGATAGGTGAACAGTTTTCGCAGATGAACGGGAATCGCAACCTGGGCGTATCGCCCGGTTGATGGATCGAAAATTTGCTCGGTGGCCGTCATGGAAGTGGTCCGTGGCAGCCTAACGCAAACGAGGCGCGGATTGAAAGTGGATCAGGATTTTGCTTTCGGCGGAGTGGTTTCCAGATAGTCGCGAACTTTCTTCAAATCTTCCCATGTTTCGCGCTTCTTCGAAGGGTCGCGCAGCAGATAGGCGGGGTGAAAAGTCGGCATGACCTTGATGCCGCGGAAGTTCTGGAACGTGCCGCGCACGCGGCTGATGCCTTCGCGAACTTCGAGCAGGTTCCGCAGCGCCGTGTTTCCCATCACCACGATTATCTCCGGCTGAATCGCGGCAATCTCGCGAAACAAAAACGGCCGACAAATTGCCGCCTCTTCGAGCGTCGGTTGCCGATTTCCGGGAGGACGACAGCGATTAACGTTGCCGATGATCACATCCTCGCGCTTCATGCCCATCGCTTCGATCATCTTGGTTAGCAATTGACCGGCACGTCCCACGAACGGCTTACCTTGCGCGTCTTCATCAGCCCCGGGCGCTTCGCCGACGAACATCAGACGCGCCTGTCGATTTCCGTGGGTGTTGACGACCTGGGTTCGCCCCTCGCACAAACCACATCGCGTGCAGTCGCCAATATCGCGCCAGATGTCTTCCAGAGTTTCACGGGCTGGAGCGAACGAGGGTTGAGGCTCAGCCAATTCGAAGAGAGCACCTCGATGCGATTCGTCCGGCCGCGAGGTTTTTGCAATCGGGTTGGGCAGGCGCGCAAAGAGAACAGAAGGCTCTTCCGATCGAGTCGAGCTCGATTCAGCACTTCGTGATTCAGGCGCGGGCGTCGCGGGCTGGGTTGTCATTGGCTCGCGCGCGCCCACTGGGGGCGCGGGACTAATGAACTCGACGCCGAGCTCGCCGAAGAACTTTGCGTGCTCGCGCGTTTGCTCGAGCACTTCGAGTAGTTCAGTAGTTTTTAGTTCGCCGACCATCGGCTACGCCGTCTTCGCTTTCTTAGTGCGCTGCCTTAGCTTCACGATCTCGTCTAAAATCTGCTCCGCGATTCTTGTTTTCGACGCCCGCGGCAACTCAATTGGTGGCGATCCATCGCGAACCAGGATCGTAACGGCATTGTCGTTTGAATCAAAACCGATGTCGTTGCGCGAAACATCGTTGGCGACGATCATGTCGAGATTCTTCGAGGTTAGTTTCGCTTGCGCGTTCGCGATGACGTCGTCAGTTTCCGCGGCGAATCCGATCAGCAGTTGGCCCTCCCGTCGGCGCGCGGCGACTTCCCCAAGGATGTCGGCGGTCCGCTCAAGTTCGAGTTTGAGGGTCGCTTCTGATTTCTTAATCTTTGTCGCGGCTGATTGTTTCGGCTTGTAATCGGCAACCGCGGCGGCAGCGATGAAAACGGTTGACTCGCTGGCCCGCTCAAGAACAGTTTGATGCATCTCTTCGGCTGAGTTCACCGTTACTAACTCAACCTCGGCAGGCGGTGTTGCCGTAGTCACGCCAGCTACAATGACAACCTTTGCGCCGCGGCGCTGGGCGACCTCGGCCAACGCAAACCCCGTTCGTCCTGACGAACGATTCGAAATGAAGCGAACCGGATCGATAGCTTCTCGGGTTGCGCCGGCAGTGATCAGAATTCGTTCAGCGCGTAGATCGTCGTCATCGGTTGTCGAGCTCGAAGTGTGCGGCCCATTCCTTTGCAGAATCTCTAGAGCTCTGGAGACGATTCGATCAGGCTCGCTCAAACGTCCGGGGCCTATCGTCCCGCAAGCCATCTCGCCTGCGTCGGGATCGATTATGTGCACGCCATCGTTGCGAAGCTTTTCAATGTTGCGCTGCGTGGCCGGGTGTTGCCACATCGTCGTGTTCATAGCCGGCGCGACCAGCACGGGAGCAGTGCAGGCGAGGTAAGTCGAGGTCAGAAAATCGTCCGCTACGCCATTCGCGAGTTTTGCCAAGGTGTTGGCCGTGGCCGGTGCGATAACGAAGAGATCAATAGTTTGGGAAAAGGTGATATGGGCGATCGGATCCGGGTTGTCGGGTGCATAGTCATCAACGATGACGTACGACCCGGACAACGCGCGAAACGTTAGTGGCGTTACGAACTCGCACGCGTGGCGAGTCATTGCCACCCGGACGTCGCAACCCGCACGTTGCAGTGCCCTAAGTACTTCGATGGCCTTGTAGGCGGCGATTCCGCCAGTGACTGCCAACGCCACTTTGCTTTTGGAAAACTGATCGGTCACAAGGTTATTTGAAATTGAAATGTAACATCGCTGAATTCGTCACGCAACGAAACGAAATTTTCCAGGGCTATAATCCCGGCCAACAATTTGACGGCAACAATGACTCGCGGTCGAACCTATAATTGGAGTATCTTATTCCCGACCGCCTGACCGTCGAATGGATTCCAATCATGCCCGAGGGTAAGTCCATGTACAGCGTATCTCGTCTGGCGTATTTGCTGTTCTCTTTCTCGATCATCTTCGGCTGCGCAGTTGCAGCTATGGGTCAGCGTAGCAATAACGCCTCTGATGCAGA
>JAJPKD010000313.1 GCA_021323895.1 Acidobacteriota bacterium
AGTTCGCGCAATTCGCGGCGCGCTACCCATTGCTCTGCGCGCGCGCCAATCGCAAGCGAAACATCTCCTCCTGCCTGACGAGAATGCCAAAGAAGCCGCCGTCGTTGCGGACGTGAAAGTCTATGCGGTAACTGATCTACGAAACGCGGTTGAGATGATCGCCGCGATCAGATCAGACAATCCGCCGGAACCGATCCGGGTCGATCCCGCTGAGATTTTGGTCCACGACGATCACTACAGCGTCGATTTCAAGGAAGTCCGCGGACAGCAAGCCGCCAAGCGCGCTCTCGAAGTCGCCACTGCCGGCGGGCACAACATTCTTCTGATTGGACCACCGGGTTCGGGCAAGACCATGCTCGCAAAACGCTTGCCGACGATTCTGCCGCCGCTGGAATTCGAAGCGGCGCTGGAGCTAACCAAGATTCATTCCGTCGCGGGGCTAACAGGACGTGCCGGTTTAGTCACGCAGCGGCCGTTTCGTTCGCCGCACCACACGATCAGCGACGCCGGCTTGATCGGGGGCGGCGCAGTTCCCCGTCCTGGCGAAGTCTCGCTGGCCCATCAAGGCGGTCTGTTTCTCGACGAGCTGCCGGAATTCGATCGGAGCGTTTTGGAAGTCCTGCGCCAGCCGCTCGAAGATCAGAAAGTTACCATCAGCCGCGCCGCGATGTCCCTGACCTTTCCTGCCTCGCTGATGCTGGCCGCGGCGATGAATCCGTGTCCTTGCGGATTCTGGAACGATCCAACCCGCGAGTGCCGCTGCACGCCACTGCAAATTCAACGTTACGTGGGCCGCATCTCCGGCCCGCTGCTGGATCGCATCGACATTCACATCGATGTTCCCGCGGTGAAGTTTCGCGAGCTTACCGGTGAAACTCCGCCCGACGCGGAAGACTCGGCAACGATTCGTCAACGTGTAATCAACGCTCGCGCGCGGCAGGGTCAACGATTCTCAAACGAAGGAATCTTCTCGAACTCTGCGATGACGCCGCGCTTGATTCGCAAGTACTGTCGAATTGATGCTGAAAGCGAAACGATGCTGGAGCGTGCGATGTCGAGATTGGGATTGTCCGCGCGCGCTTACGATCGCATCTTGAAAGTCAGCCGCACGATCGCCGATCTCGATAATTCCGAGGCGATCACTTCCGCTCACGTTTCAGAGGCCGTGCACTACCGCTCGCTGGATCGGACTTACTGGACTTAGGCTCAGACTCACGTCTTACTCACCTCGACAAAATAAAGATCGGTCGCAACCGCAAACTCGTCCTTCTTCAAGGTTGTCTTCATCGTCTGCCACTGCGTCGTCGGTTGAATGATCTGCCAGTTCTCTTTCGATCCAACGCGCACCGGCATCGCGAAATTTGGCTCGTCCGCTTTCCATCGATACGAAACCGTGCCCGCGGCGTCATCGAATTTCAACTCGAGCGTGGGAATCGCGGTATGCCTCAAGTATTGGTCGAAGACCGCGGTCAGGTTCCGATGCGTGCGTTGATTGAACCAGGCCACGATGTCTTCCGTCATGATGGTTTGATACTTGAAACGCTGATAGAAATCGCGCAGCATCGCCCACCATTGCTGATCGTTGTTAACGATGCTGCGCAACGTGTGGAGAAACAGCGCGCCTTTGAAATACATGTCCTGCGGCGGCGTGGCATTGATGCCGTGCGGCGGAATGATTGGTTGTTGGTTGCGGACCTTTGTTTTGTACGCGTTTACATACTTCAGATAATCATCGTGGCCGTACATGTATTCGACGTACAAACATTCCAGATAAGTCGTCCAACCTTCATGTATCCACATGTCGGGTCGGTCGGCCGCGGTGATGCTATTGCCGAACCATTCATGGCCACTCTCGTGAATGATGATGGGTCGAGTTTCGTTTTGTTGATATCCAGCAGTGGACCCAGTTCGTAAACGTTCCGATAACCGTACGTGCAGAGCGCAATGTAAGTCGAAAGATTCAGCGAGGCCGTAATCATCTTCGTCGGAAAAGCCTTCTGTTCGCCGACGAAATTGTTGTTGCAGTAGATCAAAATGCGAGCATTCTTGTCCGGCAGTACGCGGTTCAGACTCTCGACCGTGATATCAGGAAAACTGAGGTTGACGGCGTCCTTGATGTGCAGCAACTCGTACTTCTCGCGGCTGCGCGCGTCGAGAACGATGGTTCCCGGCTCGTGACTCATCCGGATGAATTCATCCTCGGTCAGCCGCCGCGAGTCGCGATAGTCGGCGGCTTCCGCAGCAACTTTCAAGTACCCCTCCATGTCGATGTTCGGATTAGTGATCCCCGGCTTCTGCTGCGCGTCCGCCATTTGAATGCCGACGGCGATGGCGATTACCAGAATCAAAGATCGTTTCATGTAGATTTGGCCTCCCTATTCCACATGAACGACGCAGACCTCGCGCACTTGTGCTCAAATTTTGTTAATTGTGCCGCGGCAATTGGGCGCGCCGCAGCGACATCTACGAGAGTCGGGAAGGAGGGTTTGTTCGTAATCAATCGTGATCTCTTCGCCCGCTTTGATGTCACGCAGAGCGAAGAATAGAACATGGCCGTAAAGCGTCTGCATGTAGGCGTTGGGGTTACACGAGTGATTTATGTAATGAGTGCCGTTGCCACCGCGGGCGCCGTCCAGGCTCCACTTGCCGTCGATGTCGCAGATGCGCAGATGGCGTCGCCCGCGAGCTCGTCGCATCGCTTCCCAATTTGAGATGCGCTCGCCCGTGTATTCGGCAATCTTCTTGCCGCGTTTGAAATGAGTCGTGGCGAAGCAACCCTTGCCGTTGA
>JAJPKD010000135.1 GCA_021323895.1 Acidobacteriota bacterium
ATAAGTTCATCGTTTCATTGCTGAAGGCCGAGAACGTCGTGAAGCCGCCGAGCACTCCGATGAAAACCAGCGTCCGCGTTTCGGCCGTGAAGTAGCCGCGCGATTCAGCAAGCTGCGAGAGCAAGCCAATCGCCAAACAACCAATGAAATTTACAGCGAGGGTGCCGTAGGGAAAGTCGATACTGCGGCTGAGATTCTGGACGAAACCGCTGACTGAATAACGCAGAACCGATCCGATGAATCCGCCAATGCCCGCCAAAAGCATTTTCAGCATGTCAAATGACTCCTAATGAAATGCCTCGTTTAGAGTTGGGAGACTCGTCCCAACCAGCGGCACAAGTGCCGCCTCTAAACTGGAATCCTAGTAGGAGTCATCAGCCGGCAGGCGGTTAATGGCGGACCCCATCGCCTTTGGAGTGCGCCGGCTTAACGGCGCTTTTCTGATTTCTAAACCTGAGCGGCAACGGAACGTAAGAAAGCGGCGTCAAGCCGCCGCACTCCAAATTACACGAACGCGAAATCAAATTGCTCTTGAAAGATCATTGGATCGCTGCTGATATCGACCGAGCCAAGATAGTCCTCGATTTCGTTCAGCACATCTCGCTCCGATCCACGCAGAGCTTTCGCAACCTCGGGATTAATCCGGAGCATGGCTTGGCGCGCTCCGTCGCCTTCGCCTGACCGAGCCAGGCGTCGGGCTTGCTCTAGTATTTCGTAGCAAATCGTCTGCGGCGACTTCACCAGTCCGGCGCCCTGGCAATGCTGGCACGGCGCGCAGAGCGTGCGCTCCAGCGATTGCTTCACGCGCTTACGCGTCATGATCACCAAGCCAAAGTCATTGAATGAAAGAACCTTGGTCGGCGATTTGTCCCGGCGCAGCGCTTCCTGCAGAGTCTGCATCACGCGCTGGCGATTGCGACGCTCTTCCATGTCGATCAGATCAAGCACGATGATGCCGCCCAGATCGCGCAAGCGAATCTGACGCGCGATTTCTTCGACGGCCTCCATGTTGGTGCGCGTGATCGTGTCTTCCAAACGCGTCGCGCCGCGACCCACAAACTTGCCCGTGTTAACGTCGATCGAAACGAGCGCTTCCGTCTGATTGATGACGAGGTAGCCGCCCGACTTCAGCCAAACGCGCGGCTTGATCGCTTTGTCAATTTCCGCCTGGACGCCATACGCTTCGAGGATGGGCTGGTCACGCGTGTATAGCTTCACTCTTTTGATCATGCGCGGCTGCATGCGATTAACGAACTCAACGATGCGCTGATATTCGTCTTCGGAATCGATGCGAATCGCGGTGAAGTCTTCGGAAAGTTGATCTCGCAGAATCCGTTGCACCAGATCGAGGTCGCGGTGGACCAACGCCGGGGCCTTCGCTTTTTCCGCGCTCTTGCGCATGTCCTGCCACGTGCGCAGCAGATATTGAGCGTCCGCGCGCAGGTCTGCTTCGCTGGCGCCCACTCCGGCGGTGCGCACGATGAAGCCGCCGGCCGGCGACTTTTCGTCCGCGTGAATTTTTTGAATCAACTTACGCAGGCGGCTGCGCTCGTTGTCAGAATCGATTTTGCGCGAGACACCCAAATGTTCGACAGTCGGCATGTAAACGAGAAACCTGCCGGGCAACGCGATGTGCGAAGTAATGCGCGCGCCTTTTTTGGCAATCGGCTCTTTCGCGATTTGCACAAGAATTTCCTGGCCCTCGCGCAGCAGATCGGTGATCGCCGGTTGACTACGATCGTGGCGAGTGGGACGGCGACGTCCGCGCGCCGGCTGACGACGACCACGCGATTCAGTTTCCGGACTTTCCCCTGGAGTTGCTTCGGACGGCGCGGCCGCCGCTTCGATATGCTCCGGCTCTTCCGCTCCGATCTCGGTGGCTTCAATCTCGGCAGGTTCATCGATGACTTCAGCTTCCTCATCGTGACCGTTCGCGCCCTCGGCACCTGGGGCCGCGGTGTCTGAACGCTTTGCCGGGCGCCGACGGCGGCGACCTCCGCGACGGGTGGCGAACTCTTCGTGCGGCCGCCCGGTGGTAATGCTCGCGTCAGCGTCGGGAAACGCATCGACGGTGGCTTTGGTTGCCTCATCGGCGCTCCTGGCTTCTGTTTCGTCTTCTTCCGCTTTCTTTGACTTAAACAAGCGGCCGATCACACCTGCTTTCTTTCTGCGGCCGGTTTCTTTCTTGGGCGCCGCGGGCGGAACAGGCGGCAGTTGTGAGGTTCCGGATTCCTCATCGTCGCTGACGCGCTCGAACGAAAGTGCGCGTGAACTTTCGTCGGCAACTTCATCGACGAAAGTGCGGACGTGCGCTTCTTCGAGGGCGCGCGCTTTTCTGGCCACGACCCCGGCAGCGTCATCTTCATCGGCGACCCGCTGAAATCCGCCGGCCTCAGTTAATCCTTCGCTGAGCAACGACCCGACGGGCGCGCTGGGCACATCTTCGAGATCGAATTCGACGGCGTGCACAGCGTCCATGATTCTTTCCTGCAAGCGCGCGTCCTTGAACATCTCGCCGTTCATTGCGCGTTCCTCGTCGTCGCTCACGCGTTCGAACGAAACTCCGCCGAGGGCGAATCGCGTGTCGAAAGTCTCCGCTTGCATCGGAACGATGCTGCGCTCTTCCGCTTCAGTCGCTGCTGGCGCCTTGGCTTTGCCTCGCCCGCGGCCTCCGCGCCGACCGCGACGACGCTTGCCTGCTTCTTCGACTTCCTCTTCGGTTACTTCTTCAGCCGCAATTGCCGCTGGATCAATTTCGCGCAATGGCTCGGCGCGCTCGTGCGTCGCCTCGACTTGCTGCTCGCGCTGGACGCGCGAGAGTTCGATATGTTCCGCGGCTGCGCGAGTCGCACCTTCCGCATCGCCCTTCTTTGATTTATCCACGACAATGCGTTCGAACTCGGCTTCTTCATCGAAGAAGTCGGTCACGTAAAGAAACGCATCGCGCTCGAGACCGATATCCACAAAGGCTGATTGCATGCCGGGCAGCACGCGCATGACGCGGCCTTTGTAGATATTGCCGACGATGCCTTGATTCTGTTCGCCGCGTTCGATGTAGAACTCGGTGACTCGTTCATTTTCGACGATCGCAATCTTCTTTTCGCGACCGTTAACACTAACAATTAATTCTCTTGACATTGATTTTCTTTCTGAGGGAAAGGAGCGCATTTGGGATCGCACGCATCCTGCGTGCGATTCGCAGGCATCCATGCCTGCTTCTTGATGGCTCTCTGAGTTGATTGGAATTGCCGGCAGAATGTGCCGGCAGTTGATTTGAGGTTCTGCTTCGCGAAAGCGAGCAGAGACGCGTTCGAGATCGATCAAACAGATCGAGATCTCTCTCGTGTTCTTTTAGTTCCACCTGCCCGCGCAGATGGATACAAGCTGAATTCAATTGGGAACTCCGTTGACCGCGGCTGCCACTCGGGCAGCGCCAGGGAGCGGGGCGTCATCGTTTAAGACGCGCTCTGAAACCTGGTTGGCGGTGCGAAAATGCCGTCTAGTTGACGACTTCAAAAATCTTCGCTCAACCTAATCACTGCTGAATATTGATTTGCGGTGAATGCTGCCGGCCGATTGCCGAAAGAGGCGAGCAAACGCAGTATAACAGATCAGCCCGTAAGCTACTACCGCGAATCGCAACAGCAAAAGTGTCGGTCTCTTGATGGCGAATCAACCAACCCAGCTCGACCAGATGGCGCATGAGAAGCCACATTGAAACTTTTATCGGCGAAAGGTAGTCTCTCGGCGCTGCGGTTATGGTAATCCACCTGGCGTTAACTCACGATTGGGAATTGCGCGGTGACGGCTCAGGA
>JAJPKD010000067.1 GCA_021323895.1 Acidobacteriota bacterium
CGCGTTCCCGCGACTACGTCTTCGCCTTGCGCATTCAAAAGATATTCGCCGTACAACTCCTTCTTACCAGTCGAAGGATTGCGCGTGAAGGCGACGCCGGTGCCGCTGTTGGCGCCCATGTTGCCGAAGACCATCGCTTGCACATTCACGGCCGTCCCCAGATCGTCAGGAATGCGATTGATGCGGCGATAGTCACACGCGCGACGGCCCATCCATGAATTGAAGACGGCGGCAATCGCCACACGAAGTTGTTCGTAAGGATCGTCAGGAATCGCGTGTTGCTCGGCAAGAATGATCTGTTTCTCAGCGGCGATGATGCCGCGCAACTCTTCAGGTTTCAGATCGGTGTCCTTGCCGCCTTTGGTTTGGGCCTTGAAACGATCCATGACGCGCTCGAACTTTTCATGCGCCACGTCAAGCACGATCTCGCCGAACAAAGAAGCAAAGCGCCGATAAGCATCGAGCGCGAATCTTAGATCGCCAGTCTGCTCGGCCAAACCCTGGACCGTGTCTTCGTTGAGCCCGAGGTTCAGCACCGTGTCCATCATGCCCGGCATCGAAAATGCGGCGCCCGATCGCACTGACACGAGCAGAGGATTCTCTGTGCCGCCGAACTTCTTACCAACTTTCTTTTCGATTTCGGCGAGCGCTTCGACGACTTGCTCCCACATGCCTTCGGGAAACTGTTTGTTGTTCGCGTAGTAAGCGTTGCAGGCTTCGGTTGTGACGATCAAGCCTGGCGGGACTGGCAGTCCGGCGCGCGTCATTTCGCACAGGCCGGCGCCCTTGCCGCCAAACAGCGACTTGTTGTCGCCGCTGCCTTCTTCGAAAAGGTAAACCCACTTGTGTGGTGATTCCGGGGATGCGTCGTTTGCTTTGGTCACTTGTCTTACCTCGTGCAGGGATTAGGAGGGCTAATCATACACCGAGAAAGATGCGGGTGCAGCAGGGAAGGTAAAGGAAATTTGCGCCTTGCGTGATCGCCATCACAAGAAAACCAGCGGCGGATGAACACAAACTGCACAAATAAGAACTGCCCTATCTGCGCCGATCCGTGTTTATCTGCGGCTGATCTGCCTAGTACTTGGGCACGCTGGGATCGACTTCATTCGACCAGGCGGTGATGCCGCCCTTTAAATTGATTAGCTTGCCTTGAAAGCCCGAGCGCTGGAGCGCTTCGATCGCCTTCGCGCTGCGGCCGCCCATCTTGCAATGAACGACAGTTTCGCGCTCGGGATCGATCTCGTTCATGCGGTTGAGCACCTGGCCGAGCGGGATCAGTTTGGTGTTCGGTATGTTGGCGATCTCGTATTCGTGCGGCTCGCGCACGTCAATGATTTGAATATCGTCGCCTTGGTCGAGGCGTTGTTTCAGTTCAGTGGCTGTGATCTCTTCCATAGTCGGTTCGCTCGCTGGCGGCTGTTGCGTGATGTCGCAGAATTCTTCGTAATCGATTAACTCTTTGACGGTCGGATTGTCGCCGCAGACGGGACAATCCGGATTCTTGCGCAGCTTCAATTCGCGAAAACGCATCCGCCACGCGTCGAACAGAAGCAACCGGTTCACCATGATGTCCGGTGCGCCAAGAATTATTTTGATTGCTTCGTTCGCCTGAATCGCCCCGATGATTCCCGGCAGTACGCCGAGCACTCCGCCTTCGGCGCACGAAGGAACCAAACCCGGCGGCGGCGGTTCAGGATAGAGGCAACGATAACATGGCCCACGTTCGGCCCAAAAGACGCTCGCCTGTCCTTCAAAACGAAAGATCGAACCGTAAACGTTCGGTTTGCCCGTCAGCACACAAGCGTCGTTAACCAGATAGCGCGTCGGAAAATTGTCCGTGCCATCGACGATCACGTCATAGTTGACGAACAGGCGAAGCGCGTTCTCGCTGGTCAATCTGGTTTCATGCGTTTCGATCTCGACGTGTGGATTGATGTCCTGAATGCGATCGCGTGCCGAGGCGATTTTCGGACGGCCCACGTCTTTCGTTCCGTGGATTATTTGTCGTTGCAAGTTCGAAGCATCGACGACATCAAAATCGACCAGTCCCATGCGTCCAACACCGGCTGCGGCGAGATACATCCCCAACGGCGCGCCTAGACCACCAGTGCCAATCATCAGCACGCTGGCTGCTTTCAACTTTCGCTGACCCGTCATGCCGACTTCCGGCATGATCAAGTGACGCGAGTAGCGCGCGACTTCTTCATTCGACAGCATTGGCAATGGAGCGCCCGCATCCTGCGGGCGGTTCGCAGGCATCTCTGCCTGCGTCTTCTCTTCCACCGCCGCTACATTTCCCCCCGCGATCGACGGCACGATCAGAATCGTGTCGCCGTCTTTCACGGGCGTATTCGGCCCATCGACGTGGCGAATGTCTTCATCGTTGACATAGACGTTAACGAAATTTCGCAAGGCGTTCTGGTCGTTAAAGAGGTGCCGCCGCAATTCGCTATGCGTCGCGGTCAATTGATCGAGAGCTTCTCCGGCGGTCGTGGCGTTGACTTCCAATTCCGATTGTCCGCCGGCGAACTGACGCAGCGGCGTTGGGATGGCAATTGTGACTGGCATGTTTGGTTACCTCATCCGTGTCAGAAGCCCGAGCGTAAGATAGGGCAACCCTCAACAAACGAGCCCTTGCTTACGCGCCTTCTGACACAATTTGTTCTTCAGTAAATCGCGATCGGTCGCTTTCCATCTCCCACGATCGCAAATCAACCGCGCGACCCTTCTCAACTGAAACCACGATGTATGAATACGTCGGCCAGGCGTGTTCGAGATCGTATTGTGACGGCACAGCTCGGTCATCCGGATGCGAATGGTAAAAGCCGACCACGTCCAATCCCTTTTCGCGCGCGAACAGTTCGCCACGCATTAGTTCCTCGGGCCGAATCAGGAAGCGGTTACGCTTTGCTTCTTCTTCGCGCGCATTTGAGATCGGATAAGTTTCGACAACGTCTTTGCGTCCGGCCTCAAATCGCCCAAGCATCAGGCCGCAGCATTCAAACGGATAGTCGCGCTCGCCATGCGCGCGCATCTGTGCGAGCTGTTTGTCGTCCAATACGATCATCTTGATCCGGTCGCTACCGCTCCCGGTTCTGACGCGGCCAGTGCCTGATCGATATCGGCGATAACATCATCGACATTTTCAATGCCGACTGAAATTCGAATCAGACCATCGCTAATTCCCAGCTCGCGCCGCCGGGCTGGCGACAAATCTCGGTGCGAAGCCGTCGCCGCATGCAGCACGCTCGTGAAGACATCTCCCAGACTCGTGGATCGAATGCAAAGTTTCAACGCGTCCATAAATTGAAACGCCGCGCCACGCGTGCTGTTTCTCAATTCGATCGAAACCAGCCCCCCGAATTGATTAGCGCGCAGCGTCCGCTTCACAACTTCTTCCCGATCGCTCTCTACAAATTCGGGAAAGTAAACGCAGCCAACTCTTGAATCAGCGCGCAGGTGTTTCGCCAGCGTCCGCGCGTTTTCGCAGTGACGATCCATGCGCACGCCAAGCGTCTTAGCGCCGCGCAGAATCTCGTGCGCTTCCCACGGGCTTAGCACACCGCCCACGAGCTTCATCACGCCAACCAGGGCGTTGCTGTCAATGGCGTCGCGCGAGATTGCGACTCCGCCCATCGCATCAGCATGCCCGCTCAAAAATTTTGTCGCGCTGTGCACGACGATATCGGCGCCGTGCTTTAACGGCTGGCACAGATAAGGCGACGCGAAGGTGTTGTCGATAACCAAGCGCGCTTCGGCCTGGTGCGCGATGTCGGCACAGGCATCGATGTCGCAAACTTTCAGCAGCGGATTCGAAATGGTTTCCGCGATCAGCACCCTCGGCTTTGCCTCACCAACCTTCGCGCGCACTTCGTCGAGATTACTGAAGTCGGCGAACACAGTCTTGACGCCAAACGATCCAAAGATATTCAACAGCAGATTTGTCGTCGCGCCGTAGAGATCCTGCGACGCCAACACAACTGATTCCGGCGGCAACTCGCAGGCGAACAGGGCCGCGTGCAAGGCAGCCATTCCCGAGCCATACGCACAGGCGGTCGCGCCGCCTTCAGTCGTGCGCATCAATTCTTCGAATGCGGCAACTGTCGGATTTCCGTAGCGCGTGTAGATGTAATCAGGAGTTTCGCCGGCGAA
>JAJPKD010000091.1 GCA_021323895.1 Acidobacteriota bacterium
CCTTTGAGCCCTTTTCGACCCGAAACTGTTTGCCGCCGGTCCTGATTACTGCGAATGACATCTCTTTACACCCCTCAGTGAGCTAATCTCACCATCGAAAAGTCGATTATTATAAGTTCACGCAGATACGCTCGTCAAAGCCGCAAAAGCGGTTACATTTGGCGACTCGCGAATCGTATCCTTCGATAAAAACTCTTCCATGAATCGTGTCGAGAAATTGCCGGCCTGAAAATCAGGGCTGTCCATGATTTTCAGATGCAGCGGGATCGTGTCTTGATTCCTTCGATGACCATGGCGTCCAGCGCGCGACGCATGCGCGCAATCGCCAACTCGCGCGTGCGGGCGTGAACGATGACTTTCGCAATCATGGAATCGTAAAACGGCGGCACCTTGTATCCCGGATAGACGTAAGTATCGACGCGCACACCGGGCCCGCCCGGCAAATTAAAAGTTGTGATCGTTCCTGGTGAAGGCGTGAATGTGTCTGGGCTCTCGGCGTTGATGCGACATTCGATTGCATGACCGACCATGATCACGTCGTCCTGGGTGAAACCGAGCGGCTCACCTTCGGCCACGCGGATCTGATTGCGCACGATGTCGGTGAGCGTGACCATCTCAGTCACTGGATGCTCAACCTGTATGCGCGTGTTCATTTCCATAAAATAGAAACGCTTGTCTTCGTCCAGGAGAAATTCGAAAGTGCCGGCGCTCGAATAGCCGATCGCTTTGCACGCGCTGACGGCGGCCTCGCCCATCCGCTCGCGCAATTCCGGGGTCATCACCGGTGAAGGCGATTCTTCCAAAAGCTTTTGATGCCGACGCTGGATCGAGCACTCGCGCTCGCCGAGATAGACGCACTCGCCGTGTTCATCGGCCATTACTTGAATTTCGATGTGACGCGGACGCTCGACATAGCGCTCAATGTAAACGTCGCCGTTCTTGAACGCGGCGGCTGCTTCAGTCGAAGCGGTTTCCAACGCGTGTCCGAGTTCACTTTCCGAGTAAACGATGCGCATGCCGCGACCGCCACCGCCGCCGGATGCTTTGACGATGACGGGATAACCGATCTCGTTCGCGAGCTTAATCCCTTCCTCTTCGGATTGAATCGCGCTTTCGCTGCCCGGAAGAATCGGGACGCCAGCCTCTTTCATCGCATTCCGGGCCGCAACTTTTTCGCCCATCAACCGGATCACCTCAGGGCGTGGTCCGATGAATTTGACGTTGCAGGCCTCGCAAATCTCAGCGAAGTAAGCCGACTCAGCCAGAAACCCGTAGCCGGGATGAATCGCATCGACGTTGAAAATTTCCGCCGCGCTGATGATGGCCGGAATGTTCAAGTAGCTTTGCGAAGAAGGCGCCGGGCCAATGCAGGCCGACTCATCGGCAAACCGGACATGAAGCGAATCGCGATCGACATCGCTGTGCACGGCGACCGTGCGAATGCCCATCTCTTTGCAAGTTCAGATGATCCGGCAGGCAATTTCTCCGCGATTAGCGATCAGGATTTTGCGAAAGTGACGCATGATTCGGTGAGCGGTGAGAAGTGAGGCAGGGAGCATTCACGTGCAGCACATTCAACTACTGCTCGCTGCTCACCGCTTACTGCTCACTAGCTGGATTTGATTCCAAAGAGTGGCTGACCGTATTCGACGGCCTGTCCGTTCTCAACGTAAATCTTCACGACTTCGCCGGTCGTCTCGGCCTGGATCTCGTTCATCAGCTTCATCGCCTCGATGATGCAAACGACTGACGTTGGTTCAACCTGACTACCGATGCGCACGAAGCTTTCCGCCGTCGGCGAGGGGGAACGGTAGAACGTGCCGACGATGGGCGCGTTGATAATGTGGAGATCCTGATCTTCGGAAGCAGCCTCTTCCGCTTGCGCACCGGGATGCGGTGGAATGTATGTGGGAACGCTCTGGACCTGATGACTACCCGCGACTGAAGCGCCCGAAGCAATCTGCTTCTCGGCGCCTGTCAGTAAAGACTGCGCGGCGGCGGCTTGCTCGTAGGTTGGGCCCCGCCCAACTTTCACGCGAAAGCCCTCGCGTTCCAACTCGAATTGCGTCAGACCGTTCTCGGTAATCAGACCGATCAAGTCGCGCAGCTCGCTCATGTTAATCGACTGCTCGAGATGTCTTGGCACATTCCCTTGGCGCCGTCGATGGCGATCGCGTCGTCCGCGCTCGTTGCGTTCGGCGTTCGTCGAGACAATGTCAGGCTGTTTTTCTTGATCGGCCATGGCCGTTTTCGCTCCCGTTGACATCGCACCTCCGATCGGTTTTGCGGCAGTTGCGCTATCCGGTTTGCCGCGAGTTCAATCAAAATCGCGACTGAGAATTAAAGCAAAGCCCCGTCGCGGCCAGAAAGCCGCACGGGGCCGGATCAAATCAAACTATTCCTCGCTCGCGCTTTCGCCTTTTGTCTCCGCTGAAGTTTCAGCGGCCTTCGTCTCGCCTTTTTTCTTTGCCGAGCCTTTGGCCTTCTTGCGTGGGCTTTCCTGAGCTTCTTTGTCGCGAGCGTTGTCCACGAGTTCGATAATTGCTAGTTCGGCGCCGTCACCCGTACGACGCCCCATCTTGATGATGCGCGTGTAGCCGCCTGGCCGCTCCTTGTAACGTTCGCCCAACTCATCGAACAAGCGACGCAGCGCTGCCACTCCGGCGGAACGCGGTGGCGGAGTCTGTCCGCGGCGCGTCGCAATCGCCCGGCGAAAATTTCCCGCATGAAAGTAGCCGGCCGCCTGCCGACGCAGGTGCACGCCTTGCACTTCCGATCCATTTCCTTCCAGGCTCGCAGCTTTTCGCGAAAGCGTGATCGCCTTTTCGATAAACGGACGCAGCTCCTTCGCTTTGGGAAGCGTCGTGACGATCCGGTCGTCGCGCGAGTTAATCAGCGATGTCGCGAGATTGCGCAACATCGAGATGCGATGTTCTGTGTCTCGCCCAAGTTTTCGATGGGCTTTAAGATGACGCATGATCCTTTTCTACCTATTGCACGGCGGTATCGAATTCGTCTTCATCGCCGCCTTCGATGTCGCCTTCAATTTCACCTTCGCCGCTGCCCGGAATCGGATTGCCCTGTTCATCGAACTGCATTCCGAAATCCAGACCCATGCCGCGCAGGATGTCGCGAATTTCGCCGAGCGACTTCTTACCGAAATTTTTTGTCGCCAGCATTTCACGCTCAGACCGCTGCACGAGATCGCGAATCGTCTTGATCCCGGCGTTCTTCAAGCAATTGTATGAGCGCACGCTGAGTTCCAATTCATCGACTGAACGATCGAGTTGATCGTTGCGCGGCAGTGGCGGGCGCTCGGCCTGCTGATAGCTGTACTCTTCCGTGTCCTCCTCGAAGTTGATGAAGATCGCCATGTGATCCTTGCTCAACTTCGCGGCCAGGCCAATCGCATCGTCAGGCTTGACTGAACCGTCGGTCCAGACCTCAATGCTGAGCTTGTCGTACTCGGTATTCTGGCCCAGACGCGCGGCATCGACAGCGTAATTTACTTTCTTGACCGGTGTGTGCACCGAATCGATGGGGATGTAACCGAGCGACAAATCTTCGTCAAAATTTCGCTCCGCTGAGACATAACCCCGCCCGCGCTTCAGACGCATTTCGATATTCAACGTCCCGCCCTCGCTCAGCGTCGCGATGTGCAAACTCGGATCGAGCACTTCGACATCCGCGTCGGCTTCGATATCACCGGCGGTGACCTCGCCGGGGCCAGTCTTGGAGATCGTCAGCGTCTTCGGCTCGTTGCCGTGGAGTTTGAACGGCACCTGCTTCAAATTGAGAATCACGTCCGTTGCATCTTCGACCACGCCCTTAATCGAAGAGAACTCGTGCTCGACGCCCTCAATTTTGACCGCGGTGATCGCTGCGCCTTCAATTGAAGAAAGCAACGCGCGCCGCAAAGAATTCCCAACTGTCGTACCGAAACCACGCTCGAATGGCTGAGCCGAGAATCTTCAGTAGCGTTCGGTTAGCGTTTCGCTATCAGCCGCCAGCCGTCGCGGCATTTGAAAACCTGTCCAGAGATTATTTTGATCCATAACGTACCGTTTGATTTTGAGGAGAAGCGGCCGTCGCCCGCTCTGCGCAGTAGCGCGCGACGGCTGCGTAATTACTTGCTATAAAGTTCCACAATCAGTTGCTCGTTGATCGAGCGATCGACATCGTCGCGTGTCGGCAGACCTGAAATCGAAGCCGACATATCGCCGCCGGAAGCGGAAATCCAGGACGGACGTCCACGACCCGCGGCCGTTTGCCACGCGCCTTCGACGTGCACATTCTTGCGACTCAGTTCTTTGATCGAGATCACATCGCCTGGCTTGACCTGATATGACGGAATGTCCACTTTGCGATCGTTTACCAGCACGTGCCCGTGGTTCACGAGCTGACGTGCTTGACGCCGAGAAGTCGAAAATCCCGCGCGATAGACAGTGTTATCCAAGCGGCGCTCAAGCAGGAACAGAAGGTTTTCACCCGTAATTCCTTTCTGCCGTGCGGCCCGCTCGAAGTAATTTCGAAATTGTCCTTCGAGGATAAGGTAGATGCGCTTGACCTTCTGCTTTTCGCGGAGCTGCTGGCCGTATCCGGCGAGCGCTTTTCCGCGGCGCATGGAATTGCCATGCTGTCCGGGCGGCTGCGTGCCGCGCTTCTCAATCGGACAAGAAGGCTTGTAACAGCGATCTCCCTTGAGGAAAAGTTTTGCACCTTCGCGGCGGCACAAGCGGCACACCGCGTCTCTATACCTAGCCAATCGTTTTTGCCTCCAGTCTTAATTACAGACGGAAAAGTTTACAGGCCGCTTTCTGGAATTTTGAATCTTGAATTTGAATTCTTAATTCAAGTTTGATTTCCCAATTCCAGATTCGGAGCCCTTCATCCTTTAGGTCAACGTCATTGCCAATTGTCGATTTCCAATTGCCGATCTCACAACGCGTCTTGCCGTTCGACAATCGGCAATCGCAAATCGGCAATGCTTAAACTCTGCGTCGTTTCGGCGGTCGGCATCCGTTATGCGGAATCGGCGTGGTATCGCGAATCGCGACCACGCGAATACCCGCATTGTTGATGGCTCGAATCGCCGACTCGCGGCCACCACCGGGACCCTTCACGCGCACTTCAGCTTGCTGCATGCCGGCTTCTATCGCCTTCTTGGCGGCTTCGTACGCGGCCTGCTGCGCCGCGAACGGAGTGCCCTTGCGCGACCCGCGAAATCCGCGCGCGCCTGACGACGATTGCGCGATCAAATTTCCTTCGAGATCGGTAATCGAGATCATCGTGTTATTGAACGACGCCGCGATGTACACAATCCCGCTCGGAATATTCTTCTTCTCTTTCTTGCGAAAGACTTTCTTCTTACCGCCTGCTGTTGCTGCTTTAGCCATGATTAATTATTTCTTGCCCGGCGCCTTCTTCTTGGCGATCGTTGCGCGGCGCGGACCTTTGCGGGTGCGCGCATTTGTATGCGTGCGCTGTCCGCGCACGGGCACTCCGCGTCGATGACGCAGGCCACGATACGCGCCAATGTCCATCAAACGTTTGATGTCCATTTGAATGCGCTTGCGCAGATCGCCTTCGATCTCACCCTGGCTTTCCAGGATCGCGCGAATCCGACCGAGATCTTCTTCAGTTAGATCTCTCACGCGCGTATCAACATTC
>JAJPKD010000272.1 GCA_021323895.1 Acidobacteriota bacterium
CATAACAACGCCGGCGCACACTCAATCAGAAGTTAAACTGCGCACCGATGCGATATCGGTTGACTGTTTGCACACCATCAAGACGCTGATACTCAAAAGACACGCGCGCGTACTTGACGGGATCAAACAGGACGCCAAAGGTGCCGCCGCGCAACGTGTTTCCGCTAATCAAAGTAGTCGGACGAAGCTGATCGTAACGTCCAAAGACGGTCAGATGTTTGACCACGGGAATCGTATCGACCTCGACGAAGTGTCCGTATCCGCGGCTCCGCTGATCCGAGTCAACTCCCAGAAAGCGATTGTCGCGTAAGAACGAGAGACCGAAGATCACGTTCACTCGTTCAAAGTTCCTGCGGTCCTGAAATGTCTTGTTCGCGAAGAAGGAATAGCGCTGGAAGCGCAGCGACGGCTGTTTCACATCATCGAGGAAGAGCGGCGTTCTCCCACCTGCGAATTGAAACTGAACGCCGCTCAAGCCTCTCTTTCCTAGTATCTGTTCGTAAGCAAATCCGTATGCGCGCGAACGACGAAGCTCCGCGATCGGAGACTCGTCACTTTCAACCTCAACGGCCTCGTTCGAGTTGGCGAAAAACTTCAGGGTTGAGGTTCCTCTCAGCGTGTACTCAACCGACGCCCCACGTCCCAGTCCGGATGGATTGAATCCGTTGACCGGTTGAAAGATGAACGGCAAGGTCTCGGTCAAGCCGCGATCGGTGCCGGCAAAGCCTGCGTTGCGGAGATTGAAAATTTGACCGGCGCGCACCTGCGCAAAGTTGCGCGTGCCGCCAAAGTTCAGCAGGCCTTGCATCATTTCGAACTTGTGCAGAAAGCCCTTCTCTGTTGAAAGCGGCGTTGGCTGAACGAAGAACGAGAAGTTACGGCCAACGGGTCCAGCGGCATAGAGAGCCAGGTTGCGCTTTTCGACCGTTCTGGTAGTCGTCCCGTCTGCATTCTCCCACTCGACACCAGGCGAATACGCGACCCCGAAATAATCCGAGGCCCGCGTTTTCCGTTTGGCCGTCTCTTGCAATTCCGGAAGCGTCAGCAAGTAGTCCACCATCTGGCCGATCTGCTCAGCCGTCGCGCTGGTAGGCGGCATCATCACTTCCTTCGGATGCTCCTTCGGCAAATTCTTCGCGTGGGCCTCTGGATCTGTACCGTGGCCGATCATGAACGCGCGGCTACGCTTGGCGCCGATACCGTCCAGGGCAGGACCAACCTCTCCGCCGACTTTTCCAATCGCGTGGCAGGCGTTGCACTCAAGCTTCTTATACAGCGCTTCTCCCGCTCGACTCGATTCAGTGGCGGGCGCTGGCACGTAAGCGCCCGGCTGGGTGGCAGGTGTAGTCGTTGTTACGCCGTTCGCGGCTTCTACCTCCCACTTGAAGCGGTATCCCAGACGTTTGAACTCATACCCAGTGCGATTCAAACGTGGATACGTCGTGTGACACAGCGAGCAATCTGATTTGTACTTTCGCGACCATGCGGGCATTGCCTGCGTGGTGAAACCGTTTGGCGTAGCACCTTTCCAAGACGGCAGTGATATGACGGCTAGGGCCGCAACGGCTAGAGTCATGACGATCCAGCCAAGTCTTCTTGTTCTTTTCATTGCTAAGACTCCTTTTGGGGACTTTGTGTCCCTGTTATCAGCGCGACGGCCCAACTGCGAAATAGCCTTCGCGGCTGCGTATGAAAACGCGATTAAATTCTGGCGGTGGCGTCACCTTGACCTTGACGCGATGCCACTTCCCATCAATCGCAAAATTTGATGGGCGATAACCGATTGAGTATTGATGCCGTAACTCCAGCGCGATCTGTTCGAGCGCCTCGTTCATCCGCGCCGAGTTTTTGGGGAAGAAAACCTTCCCGCCTGAGACCGACGCTAGTTCATCAAGAACGTTGTCGCCGTATCTGCTCCACCTGCCACTTGCTCTTCCTCTGATTCCAATCGCATACACCACGACGTCGGACTCCCGAAGGGCGCGGCGAAGATTGGAGAACGTGTAGCGCGAGTCGTTGTCCTCACCGTCACTGATGATCAGAAGCGCACGCTTCGCGTAAGTGCCGCGCATGACCTGCTCCAGAGCCAAGTAGCTCGCATCGTAGAGTGCGGTCGAACCACCTGGTTCAACTAACGAAAGCCTCTTCATGACCGCGTCGCCATCACGTGTCCTGTCCAGCAAAAGCTGCGGCTGTGAGTTGAAACCGATCAGGAAGTACTCGTCTTGCGGATGGCTGGTTTGAATGAAAGCCGCGAGCGCTTCTCTCGCTTGCTCTATCTTTTTGCCACTCATCGAACCGGATACGTCGAAGACGATGCCCACGCTAACGGGCGAATCAACATCACTGAAAAACGCGATCTCCTGAGGAGCTTTGTTGTCGGTAATGGTGAAGTCTTTCTTATTAAGTCCAGGCACATAGCGGCCATCGTGGTCCGTGACGCTCACTGTCAGCGTTACCAAGTCCGTGTTGACGATGATTTGCTGATTACGCGATGTGTTTGTATTTGAGGATTCGCTTTGCGGCGGCAGCTGCGAGACTCTGGTCCCTTTCGGCTGTGTACCAAACCCTGTTCCTATCAATATCAAGAGAACAGCGGTCGATACTGTCTTGAGGAGTTGCACAGACTTTGAACGTGTCGAAAGGGTTTTCATCTTTCAGACCTCACCCCATGGTTGCTATTTCCTCCCCGCGCGTTTCTCCGTTACTTTGGCAGCATTGCGACACTGCCTCTGCCTCGCCGCTGCTGGGGTGACAAGGGCAGACGTAACTGCCCGACTGATATCGCTCGACCAGACGCTTCACGAGTTCTTCCGGTTCTGTGGCATAGATGACTTCTGATCCCGTGTTCTTGCTAATGCTCTTTTGCATTGCGGGGAGTGCCGTGGTTATGCCGCCGGTGCCGGTCAACACGCCGATCAGCTTGCCTTCCTCGTAGGCGATTGCAAGTTCGCCCAGCGTGCCCGAGCGTCCGCCAACCACGATTACAATGTCGCTTGTGCGAATATTGATCAGCTCGCGCCCCATCAATCCGAGTCCGGTAAAGATCAGCACGTCATATTCTTTATAAGGCGACCCAAGGACCTCGACATGCTCTTTCAAAGTTGCGGCTGGTGATATGCCAATGACGTGACCGTCAACTTCTTTCGCGCCGAGTACGGCCACGTGTGGCAGCCCGGGACAGGCGCCGGTCAGCAGACAGCAGCCGCTTTCTGCGACCGCTCGCCCAAGTCTCCGGCACAACTCGATTACCGTCGTTTCCGCTTGCCCGTCTGCCGACCCCATAACGCCAACGCGAATCTGTTCGCCGGTTAACGGGTCCTGCGCCTTCGGGCACTCAGCGTGTTCACATTTCTCTCTACTCATCGGTTTTGCTCTCCTGTCAGACCTTACGGGCGTAGTACCCAGAGCGCGTGCGGGCCACTAGTTTTGGCGAGTTGCCGTTCTGGCTCACCGCGATTTTTATTGCTCTCCACTTGCCATCGCGCTCTTTATTCGCGGGGTAGTATCCGAGGCTGTACTGCTGACTAACTTCGCGCGCAATCTCGCGCATTACGCTCTTGCACTGGTCAACGTTCTTCGGAAAATGCGACACACCTCCGGTGACTTCCCCGAGTTTTTTCAACTCGGTACGGGCGTCACCACCACTACCACCCAGGAGTCGCGCTAGGACCCCTGAGCTGTCGCCCATTTCGCCGAACATGCCTACGGTGTAAATCACCACTTCTTCTTCTTCTGCCCGTTCGATCAGTTCGCGAAACTTCAAACGGCTGGCGTTGTCCTCGCCATCAGTGACGACTACCAAGACCTTCTTGCGATTCTTGGCGTGCTTCATCTGATCGAGCGCGAAATTCACTGCATCGAATAAAGCGGTTTCACCTTCAGCCCTCAAACCGAGAATGGAGTTCTCTAATCGATGCCGATCAGAGAGGAAGTCGCTAATCAATTCGGGCTTACGGTTGAAGGTGACGATAAACGTCTCATCACGGCTGGTGCCTTCATCGATGACGTGCAGCGCCGCGTCATAAACGTCGCTCATCATCTCCATCATGCTGCCGCTGCGATCCAGGACGAGGCCCCAACTGACTGGCGATTCTTCCGCGCTGAAAAACCCAACTTGTTGCTCGACGCCATCCTCGTAGATCTTGAAAGCTTCCTGCTTGAGACTCGTAGCGGCGCGCCCCTGTTGATCGTTAACCGTCACTCTCAAGACCACGAGATTCGTATCGATCTTTATAGTGTCGAGTGGCGCGTCTTGCTGCGCTTGCGCACCTGTGGTGATCACCAGCATGAATAGAACCAGCCACAGGAGTTGTTTGTTTCTGATTCGCATTCGCTTGTCCTCCTTCCTTCGAGTAGTTCCAATCTCTCCGGCACCCGGCTCATTGATTGCCGGTTACTGTTATCAACCGCTGCCGACGAGCTTCCGTCGCTAAACGATTGATCTCTTTATTGATCCGCATAACTTCAGGATTAGTGATCCTCTTACCCCCAACGACAATCTGATCAGGTAGTCCTCTTAACTGTTGACGTAACCCGTTGATCTGCTCATCAGTTTCGTTGCGCTTGAGCGCCTGGGTGTCGGAATCAGATTCTGCTGTTTGAAAATCACTGCCGGCGCTGGCGTCTTGCGAAGCTATTGACAAAGGTTGTGGCGCGGTAATCGATCTGTTGTTTCCAAGCAGCAACTGCGAAGCAGCGAGTACTGAAGGCACATAGTTCGCCGTCTCTTGCGGCATAAGGCCGCGAGCAGCGAGTGTCCAGAAATCCCGGATTCCGGTGCGGCGAATGACTTTTGCCACGCGACCTTCGCCCCAGTTGTACGCGGCCAGGGCGAGCTGCCAATCACCGAACAGCGCATGGAGATCGCGAAGATAACGAGCTGCGGCGCGCGTGGACTTCTCTGGATTGCCTCTTTCATCAGCCCATGCGGTGCGCTTCAGTCCATAGCGTTCGCCAGTACCCGGCACAAACTGCCAAATACCGTGTGCCTCCTTCGGTGAATGCGCGATCGGGTTGTAAGTACTTTCTACGAAGCCGAGGCCGAGCAACCATTCAGGCACGCCTTCTTCGCGGAAAATCCGCGCCATCATCGGGCGGTATGAAGCGAATCGCGCTAGTCCGATTTCCAAACGCGATCGTCCCCGCCCCTGGTAGTAATTAAGAAAAGCTGCGATTCGCGGATTGGAGTAATCCACGCCAGTTAAGTTCGGCCCTACCGTAGCGAGTGACGATTGGTTTGGCGCCGCATCAAGAGCGACCAGCTCTTTGGTGATCTCTCGCAGATACTCGCGGAGAAGCGGGTCTTCGCTTTTTATGTCTCCTTCAGGAGCAGCCGCCGCAATCACTTCTCCGGCTTGCCTGAACAACGCGCTTGCTTCGTCGCGCTGTCCGCTCTTCAACTTCTGATTTGCCTGAGCGCGATAAGAATCGGCTTCTTTGATGACGCTGGCCGCATCGCCGGCAACGACGGCGTTGGCGATCAGTCGATCCAGATAGCTCTCGATGTCTGCGGTTTGCGTTTGGTCGGCAGCCGTGCTCTTAGGAATGTTCGGCTCCACTGTCTGTCCGTGCGCGCCCACACTCAGCAACAACAGCGCGCCCAGCAGCACTGAGCAATGCCAACTGACATTTCTCAAATGCGGCGCCGGTTGGTTGAGAAGGCCTACTGGTTTAAGTTTCTTGAATGCTCTCATGGCTGTTTTCTTTTGCGTTATCTGCCTTACGTCTTCATTGGCGTCACGACTAGGTGACTCGTTTCTTCGCTTTAATAAGTCGCGCAATTTCATCCGCGCCTTGTGTAACTGCGACTTCGACGTGCCCACGGTGCGAGCCAGCATCCGGGCGATCTCTGTGTGTTCGTGGCCTTCGATATCGTGGAGCGTAAACACCAATCGATAGCCAGGCGGCAGTTGCGCGATGGCATTGTCCAGCGCGATCCGATCGACGATCGACATTGCGCGATGATCCTCAGTCCCTTTGCGCACCTGCACCGGCGTCTCACCGTCATCGGTGGTTTTCTCCAGGCGCACGCCGCTTTTGCGCCAATGCATCAACACTTGATTGACCGTCAGCCGATGGAGCCAGGTGGTGAAGGCAGACTGGCCGCGGAAGCTTCCG
>JAJPKD010000085.1 GCA_021323895.1 Acidobacteriota bacterium
AAACCAGTGATCGCGATGATGCCGAAAGCGAAAGGCGATCCCTATTTCGTCAGTTGCAAGCAGGGCGCGGATGAAGCTGCGAAAGAATTGGGCGTCGAGTTGTTGTGGGATGGCCCAACGGATCTCGATCCGGCGAAGCAGAACGAAGTGGTCGAAGCGTGGATCACCAGAGGCGTCGATGTGATCGCGGTGAGCGTCGAAAACAAAGTAGGCATCTCCACGGTGTTGCGTAAGGCGAAAGAGAAGGGAATCAAAGTCATCACCTGGGACGCGGATGCCGAGAAAGACGCGCGCGACTTTTTGATCAATCAAGCTACTCCGCAAGGCATCGGCTACACCCTGACTGATGAAGCCGCGCGAATTCTCAACAACAAGGGCGAGTTCGCGATCATTACTGCATCGTTGAGCGCGGCGAATCAAAACGAGTGGATCAAATACATCAAAGAGCGGATGGCGCAGAAGTATCCTGACTTGAAACTGGACGCGATTCAGCCGAGCGAAGGCGATCGCGATCGCGCTTTCTCGGAAACGCAGACCGTTCTCAAGGTCTATCCCAACGCAAAGTTGATTATGGCAATCGCTGCGCCCGCCGTTCCCGGCGCCGCTGAGGCGGTGCAGCAATCGGATCGCAAGGATGTGAAAGTCACCGGCTTGTCGCTGCCGAACATGAACAAACCTTACGTTCATTCGGGTGTGGTCGATAGCGTGGTGCTGTGGAATACGGTCGATCTTGGTTACCTGACCGTGTATGCGGCGAACGCGTTGGCTGCGCGCCAGCTAAAGCGCGGCGATAAGGAATTCAGCGCGGGACGTCTTGGCAAGATCGAAGTTGCGGATGACGAAGTCCGTCTTGGCGCGCCGTTCGTCTTTAACAAGACCAATATCGATCGATTCAACTTCTGAAATTACGCCGATGATTCGCAAAGCATTTCTGATGACGCTCAAGCCCGGCTGTCAGGAAGAATATGAGCGACGTCACAATCCGCTTTGGTCGGAGCTGGAATCGATCCTGAAACAACACGGAGTTAGTAACTACTCGATCTTTCTCGACCGTAGCACGGATCGATTATTCGCTTACGCGGAAATAGAATCGGAAGACCGCTGGCAGCAGATCGCGCAAACGGAAGTTTGCCAGCGCTGGTGGCAGCACATGAGCGAACTGATGTTGACAAATGACGATAGTAGTCCGATGAGCATCGACCTTGATGAGGTGTTTCATGTCGATTGATTTGGAGTGCGCCGGCTTGACGGCGCTTTGCAATGCGAACATGAATTGGCTCCGCATAAAAATGAGAACAAAGCGGCGTCAAGCCGCCGCACTCCAAACGGTCGCGTTGCTGCTCATTTCATTTGTGCTTGCGCGAGGACAGAGCATCACCGACCTCCAGCGCGGATTCGAACGGCCTCCCGATGACGCACGCATCATGATGCGTTGGTGGTGGTTTGGATCGTCGGTGACTAAGCAGGAGCTTGAACGCGAGATGCGCCTGATGAAAGAAGGCGGCATCGGCGGCTTTGAAGTTCAGGCGACCTATCCGCTGTCGCCCGATGATCCCGCGCGCGGAATCAAGAATCTGCCTTACCTCTCAGATGAATTTGTTGATGCGCTACGATTCACATCTGCAAAGGCGAAAGAACTTGGCTTGCGCATGGATCTGACGCTCGGAAGCGGCTGGCCCTATGGCGGACCCTCGGTGTCTATTGAAGATGCGGCTGCGACGTTGCGCACCGAGCGAGTGAAGATCCAGCCGAATTCGCGCAGGATTCCGACGCCGTACATCGCGCCGGGAGAAAAACTTCTCGCCGTGTTTGCTGCGCATATGCAGGGACAGGCCGCATCTCAACAGACAGGTCCGTCAACGTTACGCGCTGATGATCTTCGTGAGTTGTCGGACATTCACGATGGTGCGGTGTGGCTGCCCGCCGGGGTGGATCAGGCTCATGAAATTCTCTTCTTCGTCGCCAGCCGCACAGGCATGCAGGTTAAGCGTCCCGCTGTTGGTGCTGAGGGTTATGTGCTGAATCACCTCGACGCGGTCGCGACGGAACATTATCTGAAGAACGTCGGTGATCGCTTGATGCAGGCGTTTCCGACCAATCGCCCTTACGCGGTCTTTTGCGACAGTCTCGAAGTTTACAATCAGGATTGGACGCCGGACTTTCTCGAAGAGTTTCAGAAGCGCCGCGGCTACGATCTCAAGCCTTATCTGCCCGCGTTGATTGCCGACATTGGGCCGAAGACGTTGGACATTCGCCGTGATTGGGGCAAGACGCTCACCGAGCTCTACAACGAACGCTTCGTGACGCCGCTGCGTGATTGGGCCAAGCGCAATCACACTTTGCTGCGCGTGCAGAATTATGGCGTGCCTGCCGTATCGCTTTCAGGTTACGCGAATGTTGATTTGCCTGAAGGCGAAGGCGCGCAATGGAAAGTTGTGCGCGGAACGCGCTGGGCGTCTTCCGCGAGTCACATCTATGGCCGCCCGGTCACGTCGTCGGAGACGTGGACGTGGTTGCACTCGCCGGTTTTTCGCGCGACGCCGCTCGATATGAAGGCCGAAGCCGATCTCCATTTTCTGATGGGCATCAATCAACTCGTCGGACATGGATGGCCGTACACTTCGGAAGGTGTCGAGTATCCCGGCTGGCGATTTTATGCGGCGGCCGTTTTCGATGAGAAGAACCCTTGGTGGATTGTGATGCCTGACATCGCCGCCTACCTGCAACGCTTGAGTTTCATGATGCGGCAGGGCGCGCCGGTGAATGATGTCCCGTTGTATCTGCCGAACGATGATGGCTGGGCGCACTTCACCAGCGGCAATCCGCATCTGATCGAAATTCTGCGCGACCGCGTTGGCACGGATGTAATCAGCAGCATTCTCGATTCAGGTTACAACTTTGATTTCTTTGATGACGATGTTTTGAAACAGACAGGCCGGATCGAGCAGAACCAATTGGTTCTGGGCGCTAGCCGTTACCGCGTCGTGGTGCTTCCCGGTGTCGAACGTATTTCGCTCGAGACGATGCGGAAGTTGGAAGAGTTCGTGCGCGCCGGTGGCGTCGTGATCGCGACGCGCCGTCTTCCGGAAATCGTTCCGGGTTTGAAAGCTACGACGGCGGAACAAACTGAACTGCGCGACATAGTGAATCGGTTGTTCCAAGACTCGTCCGCGAAAGCGCATTTCGTCGAAGACGAGAAGCAAGCGTTCAGTCGCAAGCTGACTGGCTTGTTGCAACCTGACATGGCTTTGAGTTCTTCCATTCCGGAAATCGGTTTTGTTCATCGGCACACGGCTGACTCTGAGATCTATTTCATCGCAAACACT
>JAJPKD010000316.1 GCA_021323895.1 Acidobacteriota bacterium
CGGCACCGAGAAGATCGGCCAGTGGCTGAATCGCGGTCAGCAGTGAAGACATGCAGACCGTGTCAGTACCGCGAGCGATAGCGAGCGGATTCAAGTGGCCGTGTCAGTACCGCGAGCGATAGTGAGCGGATCAAGCGAGCGTGTCAGTACCGCGAGCGATAGCGAGCAGATCCAACCAGACTCTCTCAATGAAAAGAGATTACATTGATTTCTCCGATCAAAGCTCACCGGTCGGCTATCTCCTTACTTTTCGTTGTTACGGTACCTGGCTGCATGGCGACAAACGTGGCTCAGTCGATCGAAATCATCGACGTTTCGGGACCCCAATGTTACCGCGAAGCGAGATTCGCAAGACGCACGACCGCCGCTTGCTGAAGCAGCTACCTGTTCGCCTGAGCGCACGTCGGCGTCGTGTGGTCGAGTCAAGCATTCGTGCGACTTGTTCGATCAAAAAATGGACCCTATGGAAGTTGAACGTGCGCAGCAACCACGTGCACACAGTCGTTTCAGCAGGGACGACTCCGGCTAGAGTGCTGACTGCACTGAAAGCGAATGCGACTCGATGGATGAGAGAAGCGGGTTGTTGGGATAGCGAACTTAGTCCTTGGTCTCGCGGCGGAAGTAAGAAATATCTGTGGAATGAGAAGCAGTTGAATGATGCCATAGCCTATGTCGAATTGAGTCAGGGAGAACCGCTAGACTGAAAGGGCGCCACGTGTCAATAGTGCGAGCAATAGCGAGTGGATCAATGGCCGTGTCAGTACCGCGAGCGATAGCGAGCGCATCAAACGGCCGTGTCAGTACCGCGAGCGGATCAATCTGCTCTTTGACCATACAGGACTGGACAGTCGAATCCGTGGTCTTAGATCGAATCACATGATCCGCTCGCTAACGCTCGCAGTACCGACACGCGGCTCTCCCAAGCGAGAGGGGAATTGAAATCAAGGAATTTCTTTGATCCGCTCGCTAACGCTCGCGGTACTGACACGCGGCTCTCCAAGCGGGAGAGGGGAATTGAAACAGACGAACCAGCAGAGCCGAGAGAGGAATCGAAAAAACTTCGTTGACAACCTCTTCCGCCCATCGCTAAAGTCATCCTGTTGCCCCGATGTTTTGCCGACGCGCGTGATTCCTTCTTTTGTGAGTGCACACACCACGGAGTTCCCCTAAATGACACGAAAAACTATCGCCACGCTCTCGATCTCTGTCCTCTTATTTGCCTTGATGATTTGGAGTTTTGGATCGTCCGCCGCCAACGTCGGGCCAAAGACGACCCGCAATTCATCTACTCCTACTGAAGCCGGTGAAATCTCTCAGGACCAGGATCAGGAAGAAGGCGATGCCGATCTCGGCAAGCACGGCTCGAAGATCGATCGCGAAGAGTATCTGCGCCTGCGCGGCGAGTACATCGCGCGCAAGCGTGGCATCGAGCCGGGCCTCCCGTTCAATCCGGAGCTGCGTGTCGAAGCAATCGAGCAGATGGAGCGGCAGCAACAAAATCGCAAGCTCGAATCGATCGTCAGCGGTGAAATTAACCCGGCGGCGGGTGGAGCATGGACACCAATTGGCCCACTGACCATTGCCAATGGACAGTCGTTAGTAAGCAACGTGAGCACTGCAGTCAGCGGACGCGTCACCGCAGTGGTCGTCGATCCTTCTAATTCAAGCAACGTGTATCTGGGAACCGCACAGGGCGGCGTTTGGAAATCGACGAATGGCGGCACCACTTGGCAATCGATCTTTGACAGCGCGCAAACTCAAGCCATTGGCGCGCTAGCAGTCGCGCCTTCCGACCCCAGCAAGCTGTACGTTGGCACCGGCGAATTCAATGGCTGTGGTGATTGCTTTTTCGGCGCGGGACTCTATCGAATTGATGGCGTTAATGGCGGGTCGCCATCACTCGTAGGTGCTATCAATCCAGTGCAGACCGCCGGAACCGGCAGCTCAATTACTTACTCAGCGGGAATCTTCAATGGCCGTAGCATAACTAAGATTGTCGTTGACCCGACTAATGCCGACAACATCTTCGTGAGCGTCGCGCGCGGAATTGGCGGTAGCGGCGCCAATTCTTTGAGTAGTACGTTTCCGCCGTTGGGAATCCAAGGTCTGTGGCGTTCCACCAACGCAACGAGCGGGTCAGTCACATTTCAAAAGCTGGTCGTCACTAGCGGCGGTGGCATAGATACGGAAAACCTGGGCATGACAGACATTGTGATGGAGCCGGGTGTTCCCAATAATCTTCTCGTCGCGATACTCGGTACCGGAATCTATCGGACGACTAATGGATTGGCGGGCACGCCGACGTTCACCCAGGTCTTCCCAGCATCTGGCACGACCCGGATGAGTCTCGCCATCAACAAAGTCGGTTCGGTCGTTACCGCTTATGCGGCTACCAGTGAATCCACCGGCGGTTCATGCACTGTCTCAACCCAGCTAGGTCTGGTTCGAAAGCAGGTTGACCCTTTTAACCTAAGCGATACTTGGGCGACCAAATTAACGGGCGGAGCGGGCTTCTGCGGCTCTCAATGCTTCTACGATATTGCGATCGCGGTTAATCCAAATAATGCCAACGAACTCTATTTGGGCGGGAATGCCCGCGGCACTTGTTCTGATGGTATGAAAAAATCGACTGACGGCGGGGCGACGTTTAGTCCAAATCCATCCGCCACTCCCGCGATCCCTCGAGACGATAACGGCCTACATGCGGACACGCACGCGCTCTTTTACGATACGACGGGAAACGTTTATGTGGGCAACGACGGAGGCATCTTGAAAAGGAGTTCCAGCGCCGCCGAGGGAACGGCTTGGATAAATCTCAACACGTCGCCACTCAACACTCTGCAATTCGAGAGCATTGCGGTGCATCCCACTAATCAATTCATGATGATCGGTGGCACGCAGGATAACGGCACCGAGTATCAACAGACTTCTTCAGGTAATTGGAGCAACGCCGAAGGCGGTGACGGCGGCTATTGCTTAATCGACACGAGTGCGACTAACACGACTAACGTGACGATGTATCACACGTTCTTTAACTCAACGGGTTCGCAAATCGGTTTCGACCGCATCATCAACACGAGTTGTTTAGCAACAAAGAATTCCTGGCCGACGCGCGGCGATTTCAATGCCGCGGATCAAACCACCATAGCGTGCGACGGTACTGCCGACTTGCTGAACAATGGGCTATCAAGAAACGACGCGGTGTTGTTCTATGCGCCGATGGCGCTCGGCCCAGGAAATCCAAATACGGTTTATTTCGGAACTGATCGACTCTATCGGTCCAACAATCGCGGTGATCTTATGACCGTGGTTAGCCAAGCCTCGATCACCAATCCCGGAAGCACCGGTTCACCGATTAGCACGATTGCTATTTGGCCTCAGGGCGACAACATCCGCATGGTCGGCTTGCAGAACGGACAAATCTGGGCGACAGCGACGGGATCGTCCACGCTCGTAAACATCACCAGCGCGTCGTTCCCAGCGAATCCAACGGGCAGCACCTCGAATAAATTCGTCGGGCGCGCGATGATCGATCCGAATAACAAAGACGTCGCGTACATCGCTCTGTCTTACTACGCGCCGGCGGGGCAGGGAATTTGGAAGATTACGAATCTCACTTCGGCAGCCGTGACCGGTGGCGCTACGCCGAATTGGGCTGCGGCCGGTAACGGGATTCCTTCGATTCCGATCAATGCGTTCGCGATCGATCCGCTGAACTCGAACAACTTGTATGCGGGGACCGACATCGGCGTTTACTTCTCGAACGATGGCGGCGCGAACTGGAGTCCGTTCGGCACGGGCTTGCCGCGCGTGGCCGTTTTCGATTTGCAGATTCAGCCGACCAGCCGCCTGCTGCGCGCGGGCACACACGGCCGCGGAGTTTGGGAGACGGCCCTGGTTAGTCCGGCGGCTTCGACAGTTCAATTCAGTGCGAGCACCGCGACGGTTAACGAAGGGACGGGAAGCACACAGGTCGATGCAGTCGTGACCGTGCAGCGTTCGGGCGACACTTCATTCCCGGCGTCGGTGAATTACGCGACGAGCGATGGATCGGGCGCGAACGGTTGTGGCGTGATTGGCACGGCGGCTTCGTCGCGCTGCGATTACATCGCGACCTTCGGAACGCTGAACTTTGCGGCGAATCAAACCTCGCAAACGATCACGATTCCGATCCTCTCTGATTCTTATGTTGAGAACGCCGAGTCATTCACGGTGACGCTGAGCACGGCTGGCGGCTTGAATGTTTCCGTCGGTTCGCCCGCGACGATCACTGTCACGATCAATAACGGCGGCTTCAGTGGTCCAAATCAGATCGATACGACCGGAGTCTTTGTGCGGCAGCAGTACATCGACTTCCTGAGTCGTGAACCCGATACGGGTGGCTTTAACTTCTGGAGCAACAACATCGACAACTGCGGCGCCGACGTTGGCTGTCGCGAAGTGCAACGCATCAACACTTCGGCTGCGTTCTTCCTTTCGATTGAATTCAACGAGACGGGTTACCTCGTCGAGCGAATCTACAAAGTCGCTTTCGGGAACGCGACTGGCAATTCGACTTTCGGATCGGTCCACACGCTGCCCGTGCCGGTAATTCGTTTGAATGAGTTCTTGTCCGATTCACAGCGCATCAGCCGCGGCGTGGTCGTGGGCGTCGGAAACTGGCAGCAGCAGATCGAATCGAACAAGCAGGCGTTCCTTGAAGAGTTCGTGCAGCGTTCGCGTTTTCTGACCGCGTTACCGGCGAACCTGACTTCGGCGCAGTTCGTCGATGGGATGAATACGAATATCGGCGGTCTGTTATCGACTGCTGATCGCAATCAGTTAGTCGCCGATCTCGATGCCGGCGTAAAGACCCGGGCGCAGGCGCTGCGGACGGTGGCCGAGTATACGGCGCTGAACACCGCGGAATTCAATCGCGCGTTCGTGCTGATGCAGTACTTTGGTTACTTGCGGCGCAACCCGAACGATCCACAGGATTCGGATTACACGGGATACGATTTCTGGCTGACCAAGCTGAACCAGTTCAACGGCAATTACATTAATGCCGAGATGGTGAAGGCGTTTATTACTTCGATTGAGTATCGGCAGCGGTTCGCGCAGTAGGGTCGGTACCGCGAGCGATAGCGAGCGGATCATGTGATCTTCCGCGGATTGCCTGATCCGCTCGCTATTGCTCGCGGTACTGACACGATCACCTGATCCGCTCGCAATTGCGCACGATACTGACGTGGTGCCGAGCAACCAGGGCCTCTTCCCGCGAAACTAAGCGGAGTGGCCACTTGCGGTTACGGCTGCCCAGCGCTTACAATGTGCGACCTGACGGTTGCGAAAAACGTACAGGTTTTCTTACTAATTTGGCCTAATCCCCAGCCAGGCCAGATGAGGTTTTGATCGTTCATTCGGTTTCTTAATGATTAGACTGATTATCGCTTTCTTGTGCGCGGCGGCGACGTGCATGCTTGTCGCCAGCGCGGTTTCCACGGCGCAGAACCCCGCGAGTTCC
>JAJPKD010000220.1 GCA_021323895.1 Acidobacteriota bacterium
GATCTTCAACGTCAGCATTCCGCTGATCGTCGGCAACGCCATCGACGCGAACTGGACAGAGATCACCTGGACCAAACTGACAATCGCTGCTTTGAAGGTGTTGGGCGCCAGCGCTCTGAGCGGCGTCTTTCTGTTTCTCCAGCGACGCATCCTCATCGGCATGTCGCGGCACGTCGAATACGATCTGCGCAATGACTTTTATGCGGCGTTAGTCGATCAGCCATTGTCTTTTTTCCACGAGCATCGCACCGGAGACTTGATGGCCCGGGCGACGAACGATCTCGCGGCCGTGCGACAGCTCGCCGGCCCGATGATCATGTACTCGCTCCAGACAGTTTTTGTCGTCGTGATCATCGTGCCAATCATTTTCGCGATCAGTTGGAAGCTGACGCTGTTGTTGTTCGTGACCATGCCTTTGGTATCGCTTACCGTCAAGTTCTTTGGCCAGCAAGTCCACATCCGATTCGAAAAGATCCAGGACTTCTTTTCGCAAATCACCGCGCGCGCGCAGGAGAACTTTACCGGCGTGCGGGTGGTCCGCGCGTACGCACAGGAGAGCGCTGAGATCGAGGCCTTCAACAAACTGAATTACGAGTACGCGCAAAAGAACCTCAGCCTGGTTCGCATCGACGCAATCATGCGGCCGCTGATGATGTTTCTGATTGGCTTCGGGTTCGTGCTGATTATCTGGGCGGGCGTGCCGCTGGCCGCGCGCGGCCAACTGACCGTCGGCCAATTCACTGAATTAAACATGTATCTGTTCCGTTTGATTTGGCCGTTGATTGCGATTGGTTATGTCGTGAATCTTTATCAGCGCGGTTCGGCAAGCTGGAAACGCATGCAGGCCATCGCGACAGTCAAACCACTAATCGCCGATGCGCCGGACGTGAAACAGCAGCAACCGATTCAAGGAAAGATCGAGTTCCGCAATCTGACGTTCCGTTATCACGCCGATTCTGAGCCGGAGCTGCACGACATCAACCTGACAATCGAGGCCGGCCAGACGGTAGCGTTCGTTGGTCGCACCGGAAGCGGCAAATCGACCATGGTGAATTTGATTCCGCGGGTGATGGAAGCTCCCGCCGGTTCTCTGTTCATCGATGACGTTCCGGTGGACCAGTATCCGTTGGCCCAACTGCGCCGCGCGGTCGGCTACGTGCCGCAGGAAACCTTTCTCTTCAGCAATTCGCTGGCGAAAAATATTTCGTTCGGGGTCGAGAACGGCGAACGTGACAAGGTTGAATGGGCGGCGGGAGTCGCCGGCCTGAGCGACGATGTGCGCGATTTCCCCGACGGCTTTGACACACTGGTCGGCGAGCGCGGAATCACGCTTTCGGGCGGACAGAAGCAACGCACGGCGATCGCGCGGGCCGTTATGCGCGAGCCGAGGATTCTGATTCTCGACGACGCGCTCTCGTCGGTTGATACGTACACGGAAGAAAAGATTCTTTCGCAGCTGCGCGGCGTCATGCGCCAACGTACGAGTTTGATTGTTTCGCATCGCGTCTCGACGGTACGCCATGCCGATTTGATTTGCGTGCTCGACGAAGGCCGCATTATTGAACGAGGCACGCACGACGAATTGCTCGCGCTTGGCGGTGAATACGCAGCGCTGCACGAGCGGCAGTTGTTGGAAGAAGAGTTGGCGGAGGCGTGAGTCAGTATCGCCCGCATCAGCGGGTGTAGCAAAGAAGCGAGCAAGGATGCTCGCGACCCGCAGGCAAGGATGCCTGCGCTCCATAACATGTCAACAGCAGTCAAACAATTTCACGAAGAAGAAGCCATCGGCAAGACGTATGACTTCCAGGTCGCGAAGCGTCTGCTCGGGTATCTAAAGCCGTACGTTGGGCTGCTTGTGCCCGCGCTGATTCTCACGCTGCTGCTGAATCTGTTTGGAATTTTGCAACCGCTGTTCACCCGCTTCGCGATTGATTGGTACATTCTGCCAAAACAAACTAAAGGGCTCGGCTTGTTTGTGCTCGCGTTCGTGGGCAGTCAGTTCCTACGGTTCGTGTTTTCGTATTTTCAAGTCGTGCTGCTGAACAGCGTGGGCCAGTATGCGATGTACGATCTGCGCCGCGAAATTTACGAGAAGCTCCAAAATCAGGAAATTTCTTATTACGATCGCAATCCGGTGGGGCGCATCATTACGCGACTAACGGCGGACGTCGATGCGCTTAATGAATTACTGACTTCGGGTGTGACGGATCTGCTCGGGGATCTGGTGATGATCGTCGCGATCATTGCAGTCATGATTTACATGGATTGGCGACTGACGTTGATCACGCTTCTCACCGTGCCGTTGCTGATCGCCGCTACGACGTGGTTTCGCAAAGGCGCGCGCCGCGGCTACGATCTGGTGCGCACGCGCATTGCGCGTATCTACGCGTTTCTCCAAGAGCATTTTTCCGGCGCGCAAACGGTCCAGATTTTCAATGCGGAGGCAAAGTCGCTGCGTCGCTTTGCGAAAATCAACGACGAGCATCGCAACGCGAACATCGATACGATCTATTACTACGCGGTCTTCTTTCCGCTGGTCGATTTCATCGGTGCGATTGGAATCGCTTTGGTGATTTGGTTTGGCGGCTATCGCGTGATGCAACACGCGCTGACGCTCGTCGGTTTGGTTGCGTTCATCCAATACTCGGGCTTTCTGTTTCAGCCGATTCGCGACATCTCAGACAAGTACAACGTCCTTCAGGGCGCAGTCGTCGCTTCGCATCGAATCTTCCAGACACTCGATCAACCAACGCTCATCACGACACCGGCCAAGCCGCTAAAGACCGGCCGCGCGGAAGGTCGCATCGAGTTCCAGAACGTCTGGTTCGCTTACAAGGATGAAGACTGGGTTTTGAAAGACGTTTCGTTCAGCGTTTCACCTGGTCAATCGGTGGCACTGGTGGGCCATACCGGCTCAGGCAAGACGACGATCACGAATCTGTTGATGCGATTTTACGACGTGCAGCGCGGACGCGTGCTGCTCGATGGAGTTGACGTGCGCGATTGGGACTTGCGGTCGCTGCGCGAAAATTTTGCCGTAGTGTTGCAGGACATTTTCCTTTTCACCGGCACCGTCGAAAGCAACATTCGCCTGGGTCGCGAAGATATTTCAGACGAGCGCGTGCGCTGGGCCGCGTCGGAAGTGCACGCCGATGATTTTATTCAACGCCTCCCGCGTGAGTACAAATCGGAAGTGCGCGAGCGCGGCGCGGGTCTCTCGGTCGGCCAGAAGCAACTGATTTCCTTCGCGCGCGCATTGGCATTCGATCCGGCACTGCTGATTCTGGATGAGGCGACCAGCTCGATCGACACTGAGACCGAACAACTGATTCAGGAAGCCATCGCGCGCGTCATGCGCAATCGCACTTCAGTAATCGTCGCGCACCGGCTCTCGACGATTCAGCGCGCGGATAACATCATCGTGATGCATCACGGCGAAATTCGCGAGCAAGGCTCGCACCAGGATCTGCTCGCGCTACAGGGTTTGTATTGGAAGCTCTACAAATTGCAGTATTCCGATCCGACGTGGCTCACCGAGGCCAAGGAAGAAGAGCAGGAACAGATCACCTATCGACCGCGCGGACCCAGCTTTTCGTTTGGCGAAGGCATGGGGTGAGAGCCATTCGCAGATTACGCAGATTACACAGATAAGTACTAGAGCCCGCACGTGTGCCAATGGGCCGGACGAACCTGAAACAACCGTAACGAAGATGAACGACTCGGCGACCACCGCAGCGCATCAGGTTCCGGTCGATCTGGCCGTCACGGACTTCTTCAACGCCGCGTGGTCCAATCCGCAACCAATTCACATCACTCACTACTGGTCCGGCGAACCTGCGCCCGAGTCGCGTCATGCCGAAGCGCGCATCCTCTGGTCAAAAACCGCGCTCCACGTTCGCTACGTGTGTCATCAAGCCGAGCCGCTGGTTGTTAGTAATGAACCGCAGACGAAAACGAAGACCGTTGGCTTGTGGGACCGCGACGTTTGCGAGATCTACATCGCGCCTGATCCAAATGCCGTCGATAGATATTTTGAGTTTGAAGCGGCGCCCACCGGCGAGTGGCTGGATGTAGCGATTCGTTGGACACCAGAGAAACGCGAAGCGGATTGGGAATTCAATTCGCACATGACGACGGCCGCGAAGATTGAAGCGGACCGGATAACCATCGCGATGCGCATTCCGTGGAGCGACAGGATTCCTGAACCACAGCCCGGCGATCGCTGGCGAGTTAATTTGTTTCGTTGTGTTGGGAAAGATCCGAATCGCGGATATCTTGCGTGGCAACCGACGCGCACCCCGCGACCGAATTTTCACGTCCCGAGCGCATTTGGTTGGCTGGAGTTCGCTTGATCAGCTCCGAAGATTTTCCAAGCCTGACCAGAGAAAATTCAAATAGCGCTGCCGATCAGCCTCGGTAATTTTCACGATGCGCGCTCCGATCAGATAGCTGCAACCTAACTCAGCGTTGTCCAGCCGTTCGTAACGATTAGGCAGAACCACCATCTCAACCGGCTCACCGCCGCCCAGTTCCAGCCGCAAATTCAATTCGCGTCCTTCGGCTGCCAGATGGTGGCCGTGCACATGCACCTGTGGGATCAGCAAAGCCACGCCGCCCGCGCTGATGTCCTTGGTGTGACCTTTCAGCGATTGCGTCCAGTGACTCGATCCATTGCCATCCTCCGAGCGACGCAGACCGATCGTGAATACCAAACGGACTCGAAGTCGCGGAGACTGGCGACGATTCTTGAAATAGACACGAACGCGAGAGACAACTGAACGAACCAGTTCCGGCATGGCTGACCTCTTTCGCTAGTGATTGAGGAAACGATTATCGAAAGGAAGGCAAGAGGGGCGTCCGCTTGGTATTGTAACTGTTGGCCGTCACGAGCGGCAACGACTATTTTGGTTGGACTGGTTTGCCGCCATTATCTGCGCTTTTGATTGCCCCGGTCTGATCCATCCAGTAGGAAAGCTTGCCGGTGTGGCCGTAACGCGATGGCTCGGCGGTCACCACGAACGTCTTTCCGCCCGCAGGAACTACGAGGTGGCAGTTGTAGCCAGACGTCTTCGGATCGACCGTATCTGGAGAAATTAGCGTAGCGCTGATCAAATCTTTCATCTCGCCAAATGCGCCATTGTGCGTCTGTGCGTAGAACGCCTGGACCGCGATCAGCCGCTTCAGCAAGTCTTCAGTCGAGCCCTGGTTCAAATCGATCAAGGCATCGAGAAAGTATCGCGCGCCTTTCTCTTTCACCTTCGCTTGTTCTTCCTGAGTTCCGATAACCCAGGCGCCATTGATCAGAATTAGATCCGCAGGCTTCGAAACTACCTGAGGCGTGGCATCGGTCGCCGGAATTTGCACGAAGACCTGCGCCACGTTGCCGGCGATCTTTTCGGTATCGATCTGAATTTGCGCCGGCACCTCCGCCGCCTGCGCTTCAAAAATCGGACGCAGGTCCTCCAACTCTTCGCCCGTGAGATTTTCGACCGCGGGTTTGTAAACCGTCAGCGACCAGGCGTCTTTGAAGCGCCGCTGATACATCGCTTTGTAGAATTCGCGCACAACGTCGGACGGCGATTTCTGCGTCTGGGCGCCGACACCTGTCGATGCAAGAGCCGAGAACATCAAAACCAGAACGACGTTGCGTAGCGACCGTGAATGAATCATTAGACGATACCTATTTCCCCAAAAATGAAGCGCGCTTAACTAGATAACATAAGCGCGCCTCGCAAAGCCATTACTCAGATTCGAACCTCGGCAAAAAGGTTTGACTCTAAGTTGTGCCTGATTTTGTCTTGAGAATTACCTCACGTCCCACCAAATAGAGCAGCAACATCAAAATAAAGAAAGGAATCATCGACAACAAATCGCCGTTGTGTTCGCCAAACAGCGGATTGTGCGCCGTGGACCAATCTTCAATAGCCCGGTTGAAGTTGGCGAGACCCTGCTTGGGCACGCCCTGCAAAATCGCGATCACGATCGCCGCCAGCGCGCCGCCGGCAATGTAACCCGAGGCCATCAGCACGCCCGGGCTCTTGTCGGTTTCCGCCACGATCTGATCTTCGGTGAGCTTCTTGTGCTGCAACTTTTTGCGCAGGTACTTATCGACCAGCCAGCGAATCATGCCGCCGATGAAGATCGGACTCGACGACTACAGCGGCAGGTAAACGCCCACCGCGAACGCGAGCGAAGGAATGCCGCTCATCTCGAGCACGATCGCAATCATCACGCCGAGCAGCACCAGGCCCCATGGCAACTGCCGATTCAAAATGCCCTTGATGATGTAGGACATCAAAGTCGCTTTCGGCGCGTCGTACTTCGTAACTTGCGAGCCATCGGGCCGCGTTTTATGAATGCCGTTGATGCCCGGGTCGGCGAGATAAACGGGCGTGCCCTGATCGTTCACGAGATAACGCCCAGCCGGACCACCGGCCGCGTCCGTCTTGTGGTAAGGCCGATACGAAGCTGTGTCGGAGTTCGCCTGCGGACCTTTTAGTTTTTCCGGCTGGCCTGCTTGCGCCGGATCAATCTTCAGCGTCGCCGGAAAATTCTCTTCAACTTTGTAGGCCACCTTGTTGGACGAATCCACGAGGTACTCGCCAGGATCGAGCCCAGCGACCACCGGCGCGGCCGCATCGTTCTTCAGGATCCGATAATTCCCCGCCGCGGAAGGCTTGATTTGATCCGTGAAGGCCGGCAGCGCTGCCGCTTTCGCCGGATCAACCATGACGCTCTTGCTCGCCGGTTCGAAACTTAAGCGCGGCACGTAAACCGTCGCCGAATCGTTGAGCACGAGCAGGATTGGACCAAGAATCAAAGCGGACGCAAACGCGCCGACAAGAATGGCGATCTGCTGAAGCTTCGGCGTCGAGCCAACCAGGAATCCCGTCTTCAAATCCTGCGAAGTCGTGCCACCGTTTGAAGAAGCGATGCAGACGATGCCGCCAATCGATAGCGCGGTGATGTAGTAGCTCGGGCCGGTCCAACCAATCACCAAAAAGATCAGACAAGTGAGCAGCAGCGTCGCGACCGTCATGCCCGAGAGCGGATTCGACGACGAGCCAATCTCGCCGGTCAGACGGGATGACACGGTCACGAACAGAAATCCAAACGCGACAATCAGAATTGCGCCGACCAGATTGAATCGAAGATTCAACTGCGGAAACAACATGATCATGGCAATCAGGACGATGATGCCGCCAATGACGACCTTCATCGACATGTCCTGATCGGTGCGAGGGGCGCCCGCGGTCTTGGCTTGCCCACCGCGAAGATCAGCGAGGCCGCCTTTGAGTCCACTCCAAATTGTCGGCAGCGATCGGAACAGGCTGATGATGCCGCCGGCCGCGACCGCGCCCGCGCCAATGTACAAAACATACGCGCCGCGAATCTGCCCAGGACTCATCTCGCTGATGGGAACCGTTCCCGGGGCCAACGGCGTGGTCATGCCAGATCCGAAAAATTTGATCGCCGGAATCAAAACCAGGTAAGCCAGCACGCCACCGGCACACATAATCGAGGCGATACGCGGCCCGATCATGTAACCGACACCCAAGAGCGCCGGCGAAATCTCCGCCGAGATCGATCCGGCTTTGAAGGGTGCGCCAAAAACTTTTTCAGGTGTGTCCTTCCAGCCCTTGAAGCCAGCCATCAACACCTGATACAGAAAGCCAACGCCCAACCCCGCGAAGATCGTCTTGGCGCCCATCTGCTCAGTTTCGTCAACCACATCTCCGGCTTGATGCGCGGCGGCGCGCGATTCGTCGGAAGCGCCGGCTTTCAAAACTTCAGCGCAGGCGGTGCCCTCCGGGTATTTCAGATAACCATGCTGAGCCACGATCAATGCTCGCCGCAGCGGAATCATCATAAGAATTCCGAGCAATCCGCCGAGCAGCGCGACTAGCATCACGCGCGTCACTTCGAGATCCAATCCGAGGATCATGATCGCGGGCATCGTCACACCGACGCCGAACGCGATCGACTCGCCGGCTGAACCCGCGGTCTGCACGATGTTGTTTTCCAGGATCGTGGCGTCCTTCAAACCAACTTTGGAAAGAACGCGGAAGAGCGTGATTGAAATCACCGCCACCGGGATCGAGGCGCTCACGGTCAAACCCACTTTCAGCACGAGATAAAGCGAGGACGCGCCAAACACCATGCCCAGGAACGTGCCCATGACAAGCGGCAGCCACGTCAACTCGCGCAGGTGCGCTGAGGCCGGAATATACGGCCGAAAATTCTTCAGGTATGGATTGTCTGGTTTGAACCCGACTCGATCGGGAAACTCCTGTGCGGCTGCGGCGTCACCCGGTGTGACCACTTCACTAGACATCAGTTACGACCTCCGACTAGTTTTGCAAAACAGGGAGAAAGGCTTGGGAAAGACAGGGTTACTTTACACTTGAACGAGCTAAGAGCAAAGCGCAAATAGACACCTGAAAAGCCGTTTCTGAACTTACCAACTACGCCTTTGACACTCACGTTGCTCTGCGCCCTTTGCCGCCAAATGATTGACTTACCTTTTGATTTCCCATACAAGCGACCTGCTTTTCGCACCTCAAACAGTTAAGGAGTTACCGATGCGTCGAATTCTATTGTTCGCGTCCTGCGCAATCGCCGGTGCTGTGTTGCTCGCTTGACAGCCGGCGCCGAATCAGCCCGTCGCAACTGAAAACAAACCCGCCGCCAGTCCGGAGATGACGAAGAAGGCCGCGGCCTACGACGCTGAGGCCGTCGCGAATCGCCTCATCACGCAAGTCGCGGGCGTGAAAGAGAATGACGTGGTTTTTATTAATGGTGGCGTGCGCGATCTGGAGTTGCTCGAAGATTTAACTACCGACACGCGCAAAGTCGGCGCCTGGCCGTTGCTCATGATCAGCAGCGATCGCATGGCCAATAAATATTACGAAGAAGTTCCCGAGAAGTACGACACGCAAGCGCCTGATTTCGATTTGAAGTTGGCGACGCTGCCAACGGTATCCATAGGCATTGACGCCAACGAGGCTGAAGCATTACTGGCTGACATTCCGCCGGCGCGTTTGGCGACAGTTGCGAAGACCGGACAGCCGGTGGGCGATCTCTATCTCAAGCGAAATGTTCGATCAGTTTCAGTCGGAAACGATCTCTATCCAACTGAATGGCGAGCCAAACGTTTCGGCATTTCGCTCGATGAATTAACGAAGACTTTTTGGGCTGCGGTCAACACGGATTATTCAGGCGAGCAGGCGACCGGCGAGAAGCTGAAGACCACAATGTCAGCTGGTAAAGAGCTTCACATCACCAGTCCCGAAGGCACCGATCTGAAAGTGAAGATCGAAGGCCGGCCGTTCTTTGTTAGCGACGGAATCATTTCTGCCGAAGATGTGCAGAAAGGCGGGCCGGCAGTTTCGGTCTATTTGCCCGCTGGCGAACTCTACTCGACGCCTGTCGCCGGAACGGCGGAAGGCAAGGTCGTAGTTCCGCTGACTTACTCGAAAGGGAAAGAGATCACCAACCTGACGCTCACCTTCGCGGCCGGCAAGATGACCGCGATGACCGGCACCGGGCCGGGATTCGATTCATTCAAAAAGGCATACGACGCGACCAACGACGCGGGCAAAGACCTGTTGAGCTACATCGATTTCGGCATCAATCCCAATTTGAAGATTTGGCCGGCCAGCAAACTCGGCAATTGGGTGCAAGCTGGAATGGTGAGCATCGGCACCGGAAATAACACCTAGGCCGGCGGCGACAACAAGGCAGCGTTTGACGCAGGTGGCCACCTCGGCGGATGCACCGTGATGCTCGACGGGAAAACCATCATCGAGAAAGGTGAGTGGAAGAGCTAGAAAGCAGAAGGCGGTAAGCAGAAAGCAGTAGGCAACAAAAAGAAAGCAAAAAGCGGAGACTTTAACTAAGTCTCCGCTTTCTTCTTCTGGAGCGCAGGCATCCTTGCCTGCGGGTCGCGAGCATCTTGCTCGCGTTTTATTGTTGCCGACATGGATGTCGGCGCTCCATTACTGCCTACTGCTTTCCCCCTCCGCTCTTGCCACCGCTGGCCGCATCTGGTTTCGGTGAGTTGTAAACCTCGCGCGCGCGCACGACATAGGCTTTATCGTCATAGACTCCGTCGCCGTCAACATCGACCTTCACGACAATCTTGTGTGACTTCCCGTCGGCGACATCGTCAGGTTTGAAGCCGAGGCTGTACTGGCTGCGCAGCAGCGCATTGATCGATCCAAGCACATCGGGCAGCTCGCCTTCGAAAGTTACCGGATAGAACGCGCCGCCGCTTTCTTTCGCGAAAGTCTTCATCGTGTTGTCGGCTTGCAGGAATGTCATACGATCCAAAGGAATGCCGCCTAGATTTGTGCCTCTGCCAGGTTCCAGGAGATCGCCATATTTTTTCACGAACAGTTGGCCCGTGCCGATGATGTAGATCGGAATGCCTGCGTTCTGCACGATCTTACGAGCCTGATCCATATTAATCTTGCTGAACGTATCAAGTCCCGAAGCGACCAACACCACGGCCTTGCGGCGTCCACCCGGAACGGAAACCATGCCCGAGTATTCCGTGGTGCGCTCCTTCGCATTTTCAAGCACGACCGAATCAGCGCGACCACCGACCAGCGTAAGCTTTAGAGCATCGTAAAGATTGCTCTCGCTAAACGCCGGTTGATTGCGGAGCAGCAAACTTATGACTTGCTGAATGCGATTCGGATCGTTGGTGAAATCCGTCAGCGGCGTCGGGCGCATGTCGTACGCGATCACGGAGACGAAGTCTTCCGGCTTGATGAACTGCGAAAGAAACATGGCCGTGGGACGAATGACTTCGTTCTGTCCGGCTTCCATCCCGCCACTGCCGAGGTATCCGATGCGTGCCGCAGTCTTACTGTATTCCACCACCAGGGTCACGGTGATGGGAGCTTCGGGCGTCGAGAAATTCGTGATGTCTTTCTTCACCCCATCGACGAAGATCGCAAAGTTCGCGGGTTTCAGATTGATCTGCGGCTGGCCCGTCTTTTTGTTGTAAACCACGGCATCGACATTGACGAGGTTCGTCGTGACCGAAACCTTTTCGGCTTCCTGCGGCTTGCCCACTAGATCCGGCGGCAGAGGCTCCGGCTTCTGTTCATCGGTTTGGCCTTCGGGCGGACGCTTGTTCTTTTTCTGATCGGATGCGGGCGGTTGCCGACGGGCTTGCGCGAAAACCAGCGAACTTGGGTTCACTGAAAGCCCAAGCCCGATTCCGGCCATCAGAACGAGACGGAGAGAAAGAAAATTCCTGTTCATAACGCGATCCTTTTCTGAGAAACGCCGAGGCAGGCCCAATTCAACTGAAGCGACTATATGGCGCGCGCGCAAGCGCGGTCAAGCTGCACACTTGCGGCCTGGAAAGTTTGTGATGCGGGATGTTCGGCGGGAGTTGGCAATTATTTGGAGTGCTCAAGGCCGCCGTGTCAGTACCCGGAGCAATAGCGACGGGATCAAGTGATTTCTTGTGGCCAACATGATCCGCTCGCTACCGCTCGCGGTACTGAGACTACCAAAGCGCCGTCGTCGCAGCGCTCTGCCGACGCACTCGAGAAAACTCATCGCGATCCGGACGCCTCGGCCTCGATTACCACGTCGAACGTGCCCGAGTTATCGGCCAAATTCCCCTCATTTACGCCAAGAAACAGGACGCCATCGCGTTGGGCGACAAAGTCGCGGCCACGGCCGATGAAGATAAAATCGTCGTTATCATCGCCGATGACTGCGATCAATCCGCCAGTCGGCTGATTCCGCATCAGCTTGTCACGATCGGGAATGTTCGGCAGTCCGTCCGCCGTCGCCGCACGATTGTTGCCAAGGTTTACTCGGCCCGACGCGCTAATTCGCAAGCGCTGTCCGCGACGCACGACCAGGCCGCTATTGGTCCAGCCGTTGCTCGAATTATCAGCACGCACGCGCACGTTGATTTGAAAGAACGTAGAATTAGCACTGGTCGGTGGATTATTGGTTTGCGTGTTAGTCGGCGGTTGATAGCTTGGTTGATTGTTCGCCGGCTGATTGTTCACTGGCGGATTGTTAGCCGGCTGCTGATAGGGAGGCTGATAACTCGTGTTGTTGCTATTGTCCTCTGCCGCGCTGCTCGCGTTGCCGGCATTGTCAAACTCGATCGAATCCACATCTTCCATGTAAACGGTGATGCGGCTCTTGCGGCCGCGCGCGCCGCTGCCTACCAGAATCGTGAACTGCTCGTTCTTGAAACTGACGATTTGACCGCGAATGACGCTGCCGTCTTTCAAACGGATCGTATCGGCCACCACCGGCACGCAGACGGCAAACACGAGCGCGAAAACTACGAGGGGGCGAACGAAAAACTTTTTCATCATGACCTCCAGTAAGGACATCTTGTCAGGATTGCCGGCGACGATTCGTCGCAAGGAGAGACAGCGAACTTGAGAGACGAAGACAGCGAGGCTTCTGTGGGCGAGGGCCTGATTTCGAGACCGCGCGGCATTAAGAAACGTCGCAACTCCCTCTCTTCGATCTAACGAGGGGAGTTTACCACAACCACGCGCGAACGGTAGGCGTTAATTAATGCGCCGCGTTGTCTTCATGCAAGGCCGCGACAATCAAAGTTCGCAGCGCTGTCTGATAGGCGGCCTTTGAATCAGACTGGTAAGGCAAGACGGCGTAATGAACTTTGACGCCGTCGGCGTAGAAGAAATTGTGGTACGCGGAATAATGCTTGTCGGCCACCAATGGCCCAAGTGTCGAACGCAGAGACGGATCGAGATAGACAACGTACAGCGCATCGCTGTTGGGTGGCCCGCCGCCTTTTAAGATGTCCGCGAGCGTCCTCTGAATTTCCAGGTCGCTGATGTTGCGGTCGCCGGCGATGTCCAGCTTCTCGAATGAAAAAGTCGGTCCGAACAAGTTAGTGATTCCGGCTTGCGTGATCTCGTCCATCTGAGCGTGGTCGCGAATGCTGGAGAGCAGCTTGCTCAGTTTGGTTTCGCTGGCGCGCAAGGACGGATCAGCCCAACCGGGACCAAGGAAAATGCTGTACTGCTGCAAATCGCTGACAGTAGTCGCGCCAGGTTTGACCAAACCCACCAGCGTGGTCGAGGTTGGCAGCACGATGTAAGCGCGCCCGCCGTCTTCATTGCGCACGGACTGTTCCCGATCGTCGGGTCGCTCCTGCGGCCAGGGTCCTTGCGCGTGCGCGGCGCCGCTGCAAAACAAAATGAATAATCCGATGAGTGTGATTCGCATAACTCGCTTCCAAAAAATCCGATTAGGGCATGATCGCGTTCAGCGCAAAGTCATCCACGACAAACGAAGTCTGCAAGCTGAAATCTTCGTCGCCGACGAGATAAATCTGAACTGTCTGGCCTCTGTAGGAACTCAAATCGAACGACACCAATTGATAACCACTCGCTGCATTCAAATTCGAATACGTTCCCAGCGTCGCCAACACCGTTCCGGAAGAGTTTCGCACCTGAACTCTTAGCGTGTCGTAAGCACGCGTCGTCGAAGTTTCCTTCGTGTCGATGTGCAGCCAGAACGAAAGACCGGCGCTCTTCGCCGTCGAAGGGATCGTCACCGTTTGCAGCAGCGAATCCGTGTGCGTCGAACCGTAACCATCGAGCCAGGCTTTCCATGATCCGCGGTGTGACGCTTCCGTCGATGAGCTGTCGATGACACCCGCAGTCACCGTCCACGGCGCTGCGTTCGATCCGTTTTCAAAGCCGGGATTGCCGAGCAGTTGCTGCGTCGAGCCACCGCTGCCCACAACGGTTACGCTGACCGTAGTTGAGTGCGTGATACCGCCGCCAGTTCCGGTCACGGTCACGTTATAACTGCCGGTCGCGGTCGCGCTGCCAACCAGGATTGTCATGTTGGACGAGCCGCTTCCCGGCGCCGCAATCGACGTCGGCGCGAAGTTCGCGGTCGCTCCGGCCGGCAAACCGGACACAGAAAGTGCAATCGACGAGTTGAAGCTGCCGGCGATCGAAGTGCTGATCGTTGCCGCACCCGAGCCGCTCTGCGCAATTGTCAATGACGACGGCGATGCTCCGATCGAGAAATCTGCCGGTGTGCCCGATGTCGTAACTGTCAAGGCAAAGTCATCCACGACGAATGATGTTTTCAGTTTCGAGTTCTCAACGCCGACTAAGTAAACCTGAACCGTTTGTCCTTTGTAAGAAATGACGTCAAACGACTGCTGGCTGTACCCGCTGGCCGCGTTCAGGTTCGAATAAGTCGCGAGCGTCGAGAGCACCGTGCCCGATGAGTTTCGAATCTGCACCTTCAACGTATCGTTTGCGATGGCCGCCGTTTCAGCAGTGTCGATGTGCAGCCAGAACGAAAGCGTAGCGTTCGTCGCGTTCGAAGGAATGCTCACCGTCTGCAAAATCGAATCCGTGTGCGTCGATCCATAACCGTTCAGCCAGGCCTTCCACGATCCGGTGTGCGGCGCCTGGAAACCCGAACTGTCGATGACCCCCGAAGTCACGGTCCACGGCGCAGGATTGCTCGAGCCATTTTCGAAACCGGAATTTCCTAACAACTGTTGCGACGTGCTGACGGTCAGGTTGATCTGCGTAGAGCGCGTCTGGCCGCCACCGGCACCATTCACGGTGACGTTGTAGGTGCCCGGCGGCGTGGAAATCGCCGTAGTGATCGTCAAGGTCGAAATGCCGTTACCCGGCGCGCCAAATGAAGCAGGGCTGAAATTCGCGGTCGCGCCCGACGGCAGTCCTGTCGCCGACAAGTTAACGGTTGAATTGAAATTGCCGGATAAAGTCGAGGTAATTGTCGAGGTACCCACGCCACCTCGCGCAATCGTCATCGATTGCACCGAAGAACTGATCGTGAAGTATGGATTGAAAGTGATATCGATGATCGGGTGCAGCTCGATCGCGTTCGGCGCGATGCCTTCCTGACCTTCCTGATAATCGAAAAAACCAACGCCGGTGATCTGCACCGGGACGTTCACTTCCCGAAAATCTTCCGTCGCGGTGAACTTCGCGTCGAACTGTGCGCGCGCATGTGCGATGCCGGCCGCAAACGGACTCCCCGGGCCGATGCAATTGGGATCGGGAATCTCGGCGATCATCGTGCGCCCCTGACCGTCGGCAAACACCATGTGATAGTCGGAGTCATACGCATGAATAAACTTAACCAGCGTCGCGCTAATCCGCCACAGCGTTGTTTCTGTCGGCTGGATGCGTTGGTTTTCAGGTATGTTCGAAGGTGCGGAAATCGCCGTGAGATTCGCAATCGTTGTCGAGGTCGCGGAGTTCAAATTGATCGAGGATGCTTGCGCATCGGTACCCGTCTTAATTGACCAACGCTCGGAATTGCACTGGGCAAGGGCCGTATGAGACGGCAGAATAAGAGCCGCTAGGCTGACAACCATTAGAAATAGGATTCTCTTCATTAGAGTAGTGTTGCTTCAGTCAACTGCCGTATGACGACACAGCATTACTGTTCACAAACGACTTCACAGTTACTTACACACGGGTAAAACCTGAGACCTTCCAGCATTGCCCGTTTGCCCCCGGAGATACCATGCGTTTGCCGCATTCAAGACGCATTAAGCAGCGAGGCTGGCGTGGCAATATTCCTCGGACCTCTCCATACACTCGCTGAGTTTCTTAGCGAGCGTACGTACATGCGGTTCCTTGATAATGTTTATGTGATCACCCGGAATTTCGTAGACCTCAACACCAAGTGACGCGAGCGTACTCCAACCTTCCTGCAAGTCATTCACGGCATTCAGATCGCCCGTAGCGGTGAAAAGAGAAACGCGGCCGTGATAAACCCGCGGCGTGTAGTTGGCAGCCGCCAGAAAATTTAACTGCTGAATAATCTTAAGTCGCGCCGGCAGCGGGCGGCCCAGAATTTCGAACAGCCGCACCAGTCTCTTCCAGACCTGATGCTTGGTCTTAGCCGGAGCATACTGAAGTTTTCCCCAAACATAGTTGCACTTTTCTCTCAGCCCAAGCTGGCCGAGATTCCTGAGGTGGCCTCTCCACTTTTTCAGCATGCGACGCCGGCGATAGGCGCCATCGCTCAGACCCATTCGCAGTTTGAGGTAACCCAGCGGTGACGTGTCCAACACTGCTAGCAGTCCGACTTTCTCACCAACATCCTCTAACTGCCAGGCCATCTCGAAAACTACGGTGCCCCCGAACGAACGACCGCAAAGGAAATATGGTCCGTGCGGTTGGACGCGGCGCATTTCCTTGATGTAGTGCGCTGCCATGTCTTTGATTTCCGTCAACGGTTCCTGACGACCATCGAGCCCGACGGATTGA
>JAJPKD010000070.1 GCA_021323895.1 Acidobacteriota bacterium
CGCGAACCGAGAAAGAGGGGCGTGGTGATGTCACCAATTACGGGCAAACACGAGACTCTGAGCAGGAATTTTTTCTTGGGCTCGTCGTTGGTCACCGCTCCGACCAGCACCAACTTTTCGACTCGATCGGGATAATCAAGCGCCATCGTCGCCGCGATCGCTCCGCCATACGACGCGCCGACTATGATCGCTTTCTCGATTTTCAAACGATCCATCAACCCAATCATTGCCGCGGCCTGTTCGGCAATCGTGTACTCGGCATCGGCCGGCTTGTCTGAGTAACCATAACCCGGCAAGTCCGGAGCAATCACGCGGAACCCGGCGCGCGCCAGCGGCAAAAGGATGCCGCTCCAAATCAAATTTGAAGAGATAAAACCGTGAATGAGAATGACCGGCGGCGCGTCTTCATCGCCCGCCTCCTGGTAATGAATGCGCGTTCCATTGACGCGCGTGAGCCAGGAGTACTCTGCGTTGTAAATGAATTCGAGACTGTCCGGCCAACTGACATCGCGCGGGCGTGTGAGCAACTTGGTCGCGACAGCGCCGGTTACGATGCCTGTGAGTCCTGCAAATAGATAGCGCTTCTTCATAGGGGGATAGACAGAATATTAACTCGCCAACTCGGCGGAATGAAAGCCACGTTCTTTCAAGAGACATCATTCACACCGCGCTTCAGTGCGGTGACTCGAAATACCATTGGTTTTCAGAAACCGTTTTCAACGGTGGCCGGCGTCACCTCGCTGAAGCGAGGTGAGAATGAGAGAGTTCATTCGATTGCCACAACCACCGACGGATGAATGAGACCGCGATTCGCGCTGAACTCGCCAACCGCGATCAGTTCGCCTGCCTTGACCATGCAAACCACCTGACCATCGGGCCAACTAACTTCCGGCTCGCCATCAGTTAACAGATCGATTCCGTGAATAGTTCGCCGCGCCTGTTCGTCATCGAGTTCGATCGAGGGAAGATGCGAAACCGCTTCATTTGGCGAAATCAAAACTGTGGCAAGCGAATCTGACGACAATTGCTCCGCAAGTTGATCGAGAGTAATCGCCGCTTCGACCTTAAATCGTCCCGCCCGCGTGCGACGCAATTCGGCGAGGTGTGCGCCGACGCCGAGCTTCTTACCCAAATCTTCAGCAAGCACACGAACATACGTTCCAGCCGAACAGACGACACGCACGCGCACATCGACAGAACCGTCTTCGTTCCCTTTAGGGATCTCGCCGTCCCTTGAAAGCAATTCAAACTCACGAATCGTTACTCGCACCGGTTGCCGCTCTACCTCCTCGCCTCGCCGGGCGAATTCATAAAGTTTCCGCCCGCCAACTTTCTTTGCGGAATACATCGGTGGAATCTGTTCGATCTCGCCGCATAATGACGCCATCGCGGTTTCAATTTCTTCTTTGCCGAAGCTTTGCGGGCGTTGCGTCTTTATGTGAATCTCCTCATCGACTCGCGCGCCGGTCACATCGCCGGTGTCCGTTGCATAACCGAATCGGATCGCCGCCTCGTATTCCTTCTCCGCGCCGCTGAGGAATTGCGCGAGGCGCGTCGCGCGTCCAACCAGCACCACCAGAACTCCCGTCGCAAAAGGATCAAGAGTACCGGTATGACCGACACGCCGCTCGCCGATGATCCTGCGCACGCGCGCGACCACGTCATGCGAAGTCATGCCCGCAGGCTTGTCGATAATTAGTGCGCCGTTCATCAAGTGCATTTTAGATTTTTGATCTGCGATTGGCGATTGTTGTCGTTAGAGGTTTGTGATGCGCAGTCCCGTAGGGACGGCATATTTGTAGGTCCGCGTGACTATTTCAGATATCAACCACCGTAGGTGCGGCATGCGTTGCTGGATTTCAGGGATGTGCCCCGCCTACGGCGTTCGGTTGGAAATAGAGAACTCGCGAGCTATAAAGATGCCGTCCCTAGGGGACTCTGGCATTTCCAAAATCGGGGTTCGAGATGCAGCAACGGCGAAAAGTGAAACAGGCGGAGCAGGACCAGGCACCGCTCGATCCGGCCAAGGCCCGCGAGCTTGTATTCAAACGCGCCGCGAAACTTCTCGCCGCGAAACAACGTTCCATCGCAGAACTGCGCGAAAGACTGTTAGAAGGCCGGGGCGCTACCAAAGCGAACGTCGAAGAAGTGATCGCGCGACTGCGAGAGTATGGCTATCTCGACGACGCCAAGTTTGCGCAGAGCTATGCGTCACTTCGTTTGCGGGAACGGCCGATCGGCCGTCGACGTTTGCAAAGAGATCTTTGGCTGAAGAAGGTCGATAAGAAAACTGCCGAGACTGCACTCGATGAAGTCTTCGAAACAACTCCTGAAGAAGAACTAATCGATCGCGCGATCGCCAAACGCATTCGCCTGCGGGGCAAACCTAAGACGCGGGAGGACGCAAAGAAACTCTTCGATCACTTGCTGAGACAAGGATTTGAATTCGAGTTGGTGGGCGAGAAGGTGCGCGCGTTGGCGAAGCAGGATGAATCGGCCACAGATGAACACGGATGACACGGATTTACAAACAGTCTCTCGGTCGAGGCGTTCAATTCAACTGTGCGAATTAGTGTTCATCTGTGGCGAATCTCTCAGTTCTCAATCCAAACGACGGGCACCGGCGAAGCGAGCTTTTGATTCGCGTCGACCGTCAGCGGCGTCACATCTCCACTCTCCGTATCGATCAGAAGCAACTTGTCCGGAGCGTCTCCCGCGACCATCAACTTCGCGGAAGACTTGATCAGGAATTTTGCGTTGAGGGAAAAAGCGTAAGTGATCGCCGTCGTCCGCAGTCTCGACCAATTTGTCGGATTCAGCGAAAACAGGTCCGTCGTCGTGCTCAAGGATTGCGAAATGAAAAATGGCACGCAGCTCTTCGCAGCGAATCCGATGAACCGGCCTTCGGACGAGCCGGGCGTGGGATTGAGCTTCTCGAAACGATCGGTGGTTTTGGCGATGACGATCGGTTGCGCCTGATCGGCCGGTGACAAAAGCACATTGCCGCCCGGACAGATTCCCTGGACTGACCACTTGCGCTCACCGTCCGCGCATTTAACCGACTCACCGACCGTGGCGACCGTAGTCGTGTTTGGTTTCAGGCTCTCACTTACCGCCTGCTTCGGAATCATCCCCACAAACCGATCGAAGACGATACGATCCGGCGCGACCCATTGCGCGCAGTAAGTCGCACCTGTTCGCTCAATGCCTGACGAATCTTCCCAAATCAATTTCGTCTTGCCATCGAGATCGGAAACGTAGAGTTTCGTGTTTGCGGGCTGCCGTTCCTTGTAACTAAATCGCTTCCCGTCCGGAGACCATGCGAGACAGTAAGTTTGTCCTTTGACTAATGACTTGACTGCGCTCGTGTGCACATCGCGTAACGCGATTTCATCCTTCGTCGCGAAAAGAAGTTGAGATTGATCGGGATTCGGCCGTGCTTCAAAAACGCCGTGAGTAAGAGTCGCGATGCTGTAGCCCGAACCGCTGGTTGATGGGGTGAGTTCAACCAGATCTGCGCCGTGCGTATCGTCACCCGTCAGCAGAATCAAGCGACCGGTGAATTTCGCCGCCGGCTTTTGGGGAACTTCACTGCATGCACTGAGGAACGCAAGAGCAAGCGTCGCAACGATGATGCAGCGATGAACCGGGCGAATCATGTCTTGATAATCGCGCAAGATGCGCTTTGACTCAACTCGCGAGGTTCGTCTTTAACACGCTCGCTACGGCGCGCGGTTCTGTAACTTTGTCGCGCATGCTAAACTCAAATTAGTCAGTTGATCGTTGTCAGTTGTCGGTTTTCTACTGACCTCTAACCTCTGACCTCTGCTTTTATGACTGGTAACGAAATTCGCGAAAAATTCCTCGAGTACTTTGAGCGGCAGGGCCATATACGTGTGCGCTCTTCGCCCCTTTTGCCCGCTAACGATCCGACGTTGCTCTTCACCAACGCGGGCATGAATCAGTTCAAGGATGTGTTCCTCGGCAACGAGAAGCGCGATTACGTCCGCGCTTGATCGTCGCAGAAATGCCTGCGCGCCGGGGGCAAGCATAACGACCTCGACGAGGTTGGCAAGACCGCACGCCACCAGACATTTTTCGAGATGCTCGGGAATTTCAGCTTAGGCGATTACTTCAAAGAGGACGCGATCAAGTTTGCCTGGGATTTGCTGGTCAATGAATACAAGCTCGATCCAGCGCGCATGTGGTTCAGCGTGTTCGAGGGCGATGATGAAGTTGGCCCGGACGAAGACGCCGAGAAATTCTGGGAACAGGTTGGCGCGCCGCGCGAGCGTATTTTGCGTTTCGGCAAGAAAGACAACTTCTGGCAGATGGGAGAGACCGGTCCGTGCGGCCCGTGCAGTGAAATTCATTACTACATGGGCGACGATCCGAGCGATGCGGGGAACTGCGCCGCAAACGTCAATGGCCCGACTGACATCATCACGGAACTTTGGAATCTCGTCTTCATGCAGTTCGATCGCAGTGAAGAGACTCCGGGCGTGTACAAGCTAACGCCGTTGCCCGCTCCTTCAGTCGATACAGGCATGGGCCTCGAACGCCTTTGCGTCGTGTTGCAAGATGTGAAGTCGAACTATGAAACGGATCTGCTGAAGAACATCGTCGAGTTTGTCTCTGAACTTGCCGGCAAAAATTACGAGGCCGAAACGCAGCAAGGCTTCGCGATGCGCGTGATTGCTGATCATGCACGCGCGACTGCGTTTTCGATCGCCGACGGAATTTTGCCGGCGAACGAAGGACGCAATTACGTGCTGCGCAAGATCATGCGCCGCGCAATTTATCAGGGGCGGCACGCGCTGGGCTTGGATGGCATGTTCTTTCACAAGGTGACGAACTTTGTTGTCGATCAAATGGGCGAAGCCTATCCGGAACTCGAAGCCCATCGCGACTTCATAGAGAAAATGGTGCGGCTTGAGGAAGAGCGGTTTGGATCGACACTGACGGTTGGGCTGCAGAAGCTGGATGAGTTGTTTGCGAAAACCGCAAAAGGAGAAACGCCAGCTTACAAAGATCTAGCGCGTTTGTACGACACGTTCGGAACGCCACGCGATCTCATTCGTGTGAGTTTGGAAGAACGCGGTCATCAGATCGGAGAAGATGAGTTCCTCGAAAGGTTTGATGCAGCGCTTCAGGAACTTCAACAGGCTGGAACGGGCGAAAAAGGCGAAGCTAAAGCAAAGACAAATCCGGTTTATGCATCAGTGGACAGCCGAATCCAGTCGCTGTTTCGCGGCTACGAAACCACCCGCATTGACGATGCGAAAGTGTTGGCGCTCATTCGCGGTGATGCAGAAGTTCAGAATTTGAACGAGGGTCATGACGGCGAAGTCGTTCTCGATCAGACGCCGTTCTATGCAGAGTCTGGCGGGCAAGTCGGTGACGTGGGCAGCTTCATTAGCCCACCCGCTCACGCGGGCGGTATTGCCCTCGTTGCGCATGTGCTCGATACCTATTCGCCCGCTCAAGGATTGATTGTTCACAAGGTCAAGATCGACAAAGGCTCGATCAAGGTCGGCGACACAATCACCGCCGAAGTTGATGTCGAAAAGCGCGATGCGACGCGGCGCAACCACACGGCAACGCACCTGGTACATGCGGCTTTGCGTGAAGTACTCGGAGCGCATGTGAAGCAGGCCGGTTCTATCGTCGCGCCGAACTATCTGCGTTTTGACTTCACGCATTATCAGCCATTGACTGAAGATGAAGTGAAAGAAGTCGAGCGGTTGGTCAATGAACAAGTGCTGCGTAATGTAAAAGTCGATACGGACATCATGCCGGTCGAAGAAGCGATGAAGTCGGGCGCGATGGCCCTGTTCGGCGAGAAATATTCTGGCCTGATGCGCGTGCTGACGGTGCCGGGTTTTTCGAAAGAGCTTTGCGGCGGCACGCACGTGCGCGCGACCGGAGACATTGGTGTCTTCAAGATCACCAGTGACGAATCGATTGCTTCCAGCGTGCGTCGCATTCGCGCGATCACCGGCTTTGATGCTTACGAACGTTTTCGCGAAGACGAAAAACTGATCGAAGAGGCGGCCGCGAGCTTGCGCACCTCACGCGCCGAATTGCCGAATGTGATCGGTAAGCTTCAGGACGAACTGAAGAAGGCTCGACGCGAAGCCGAAGAATTGAAACTGAAGATTGCCAGTGGCGCTCTTTCCGCATCAGCATCGAATGGCGACGAAGCCCGCGAAGTCAATGGCGTGAAAGTCCTGGCCAAAGAAGCGAGCGGCCTTGATGCTGCGGGCATGCGCCAGCTTTCCGACACGTTGCTCGATCGCATCAAATCAGGAGTCGTGGTGATTGGCCGCGCGAATGACGGCAAGGCCTCGCTCATCGTGCGCACCTCGGACGACCTTACCAAGAAAGTTCCCGCGGGCCAGGTCATCAAAGAACTTGCGCCGATTATCGGCGGACGCGGCGGCGGCAAAGCCGACATGGCCGAAGGCGGCGGCAGCCAACCAGAAAAACTCGCGGAAGCCCTTCAGGCGAGTTACAGCGTCATCGAGAAGATGCTCTCCTGATTTATCCGAGGATTTCGCAGATTACACAGATTGAAAACCCTCGCGTTCTAATCTCCGAAATCGTGTAATCTGCGGATGCTTCCTCCTTTCGTCGAAAATCATTGATTTACCCGGCCTCGCCTCGTAGAATCACGCCAACTCCGACTCATTTCTTGGACCTCGCCGGGGAAAGATCATGAGTGACGAAATCAAATACCTCGATTTCGAATTAACGATCGAGAAATCCGCCAAGGGCAAGTACGTCATGCGGGCGGAGTTTGGCGACAAGACGGTCGAGGCTGATTTCGTCAATCCTTTCAACGCCGACAAGCGCGAAGTCATTAACTCAACTTTGACGACCGCGGCGCTACGGCGTACGGCGAAGACGCGTGCGCTCAACGCGCCTGAAGTCGCCAAGATGAAAGACTTCGGTGGCACGCTCTTTCAAAATGTGAGCGCCGGATCCGTTAACGAATTTCTCACGCGCTGCCGAGACGAGGCCGCGAAAGATCGAAAAGGAGTTCGTTGGCGACTGGCGCTCGATCCAAGTTTGGAGGAGTTGCCCTGGGAGTTTCTTTGTTATCGCGATCGATTCCTGGCACTCGACCCGCGCACTTCAATCGTCCGTTACATCAAGCCCGATACCTGGATCGCGCCGCTCAAGGCAGAGCACCCGTTGCGTTTGCTGGTGGTGATCGCCAGCCCCAAAGATGAAGTGCGCCTCGATACCGATGCCGAGAAGCAACGAATTCTCGGCGCGCTAAAGCCGCTGGTTGAAACGGGCCAGTTGCAAATCAGCATCATTGAGGGTCCGGACACTTGGGAACGAATCATCGACACGCTGATGCCGGATCAGACGCACATCCTGCACTTCATCGGTCACGGCGCTTTCGACGAGCGAAACCAACAGGGCGTGCTAGTGATGGAAGACAGCGACGGCAACGCTATGCGGATCGAAAGTGAACGCCTGAGTGTGCTGATGCAGGGCAAGGCGCGCCTGCGATTGATCGTCTTGAATTCGTGTCTGGGAAGCGTGGGCGAGAGCGTGCAGCCGTTCTCCAGCGTGGCCGCCGGCATGGTCCGCTCAGGCATCCCGGCGGTCATCGCGATGCAATTTGAAATTACCGATGAAGCCGCGCGCGAAATCGCGGAGACTTTTTATCGAGCAATCGCGCTCAATCGTCCCGTCGATGCGGCCTTGACCGAGGCGCGTCGCAAAATTTATCTCACGGACAAAGACAGTCTTGAGTGGGCCACTCCGATCCTTTACATGCAAGTCCCGGATGGGCAGCTCTTTGAATTCACCGCTGCGCCGGCCACCGCGATGGTTCCGCGGCCGGGCGTAACCGGACACCCGGAGCCGGCCGGGCCAAGGTGGGGCGACCGTTGGAACGACGTCGCAAATTGGTGGAAATCCAAGCGAGAAGCGCTATCCAATAAAGAGCGAGGAATAAACGCCGACGAAATGCTCGATAAGGGCCGAGACCTTTGGTACACGATCATTGGCGCGAAGGGATCTCCGCCCATCCAACCAACCGCCCTGGTGCCGACGCTGCCGGCGGCATCCATTTCTCAGCCAACTCCGATTGCACCGTCGTACAGAGGTGTATCCGCCGAGCCCGAAGAGACGGCGGCGCCGCAGCCGACTGGCGTTCTCAACAAAGAACCACAGCCTGCGGCCGCCGTCGATGAAAAAGTTGACTGCAAAGTTTACGCTCCGGTCAGAGCGAGCCCGGGAAACAGTTTTCTAGTGCAAGTGTTCATTCATCTGCCTGAGCAAGCAGCAGAGTTGGACGCGCTCGCAAAGATGGCTGACCCAGACGCCCACACGCGTGGGAGCACCCAAATTGATGAACCGATCATGCGCGGCACCGAAGTAACTTTCTTGCTGAGGATGCCGGGACTGGAAATTGATGAGCCTTCCCAATCCTGCATTTGGCGAGGTACACCCGCCGGCGTTCAATTCGGCGTTACCGTGCCGGACGATTTCAAGCCGAAGGACATTCTCAGCACGGTGACCGTGTGCGTTGGCACGATTCCGATTGGGCATCTCAAATTCAAATTCAAGATCGTTTCTGAAACGGCGGCGGCTTCAGCAGCGACGCCAGGTAACGTGACTGCTGATCTGGTTCGCTACCGTCAGGCTTTCATCTCGTATGCTTCGGCGGATCGCTCTGAGGTGTTGAAGCGAGTCCAGATGATGTCTTTGCTCAAACCTAAGATCGAATATTTCCAGGATTTGCTCACCCTCGAGCCGGGTGATGAATTCGAAAAGCTCATCTACGAATATATTGACAAGAGCGACGTGTTTTTTGTGTTCTGGTCAACTGCCGCGAGCAAGTCGGCGTGGGTCGAAAAGGAAATACTCTACGCCAAGAACCGAAAGGCGAAAGGCGACGCAACCGGACCAGAGATCATTCCGGTCCTGATCGAGGGGCCACCGCCGGTGAAGCCACCCACGCCATTGAATTTTCTGCACTTCAACGATCGCTTCCTTTATTTCATCAATCCGCGAACCGATCCGCCAGCGCCGCCGCCGCTACCAAGACCCGAACCGCTGAAACCGCCAATTGCGCCACCGCCACCGCCACCATCTGACAGCGGCAAGGCGTGGCGGCTTTACCAGCTTACCGGCGGCGACACGAAACAACTGGCGGAAGCCTTTCGCGAGCGATTAGCAAAATGCGGGCTCGAGACGCAAACACTTCGGCAGAGTAATGCCTGTCTGGTTCAGGGCAAGCGGCACGGCTTTCCGGGGGCTAGTAGTATACCGGCGGCAACGATCTTGATTGAGACGTCAGGCGGCAACTTGAAAATTTCGATCGGAACCGGCAAGTGCATAACTGGGTCTTTCAATCCAAACGACATAATCAGTGGTCCATTGAGTGCGATTGGTCTGGTTCAGGCGTTGCTCGATGAGCTTTGGAGCGTGGCGGATAGTTTCGTAAGCTACTTCGGCGGCAAGCGCATTCGCTAACGGATGCCGGGCGCAGACTTTTCGTTCAAAAGCATCGCTTGCTATTGAGTGTGAAGAAACAAAACCAAGAACTCCGAACGATCGCAGCGTTGGCATTCGTGCTGCTGCTGTCGTTGATTTCCTGCGCGCGGAAGATTCCGAAATCACAAGTCGATCCAGACGCGTACGCGCAGGAACTCTCGCAGTGGCAACAGAAGCGCTGGACCGATCTGAAAAGTGAAAGCGGCTGGCTCACGCTGGTCGGGCTATTCTGGCTGAAAGAAGGCGAGAACAAGTTTGGCAGCGATGATGCCAACGACATCGTAATCGCGAACAAGCAGCTTAACGCTCACGCGGGTGCGTTCACGCTGAAGAGTGGCGTCGTGAAACTCGAGGCGAGTCAATCGGGCTTCACGGTCGATGGACAGCCAGTCAAATCGATTGAGTTGAAGAGTGACGACGCTGACAAGCCCACAGTCGTGAAGCTTGGTTCGCTGAGTTTTCAGATCATCAAGCGTGGCGAGAAGTTGGGCGTGCGCGTCAAAGATTCGGAGAATCCTGATCGTCTAAATTCCAAGAACACAGAGTTCTATCCCGCCGATCTGAACTGGCGGATCGACGCGCAGTTCGAGCCTTACAATCCGCCGAAGCAGATGCCGATCGTGAACGTGCTGAACATGGAATCGGCGGAGAGCTCGCCCGGCGCGATCAAGTTCACCGTCGATGGTCAGGAGTATCGGCTCGACGCAATTACGGAAAAGGACGAACCGCGCCTGTTCGTGATCATTGCCGACAAGACGACCGGGAAAGAAACTTATCCCGCAGGTCGTTACCTGTACGTCGATCCGCCCGATGCTTCGGGCCATGTCGTGATCGATTTCAACAAAGCGTACAGCCCGCCGTGCGCGTTCACGAAATTTGCGACGTGTCCGCTCCCACCGAAACAAAATCGTTTGCCGTTTGCGGTTGAGGCCGGCGAGAAATATAAGAAGCATCTCTAATAAGAGCATGCAGGATGCATGCGAACCGCCCGCAAGATGCGGGGGCTCCAGATGCGGGCGCTCCGTTTGTAAAAAGTTGTAAATTCACCCTCCTATCCCGTTCCAACTTCTCCGCACGCGTTTATAATGCGCGCCACAATTCGCATTGAAGGGGGAACTAAAATGATTTCAGCCAAACGCATTTTCACTTTTGCACTTTCGATCGTTGTAATCGCATGCGCGGCTTCACTCGCGTTCGCGCAACAGCCACCAAAGGTTCGACTGCCGCAGGCGAGTCCGTCGGCGACCATCTCGCAGACAATCGGCGTCACCGATGTATCGATCACTTATCATCGCCCGTCCGTCCGTGGTCGAACTCTTTGGGGAGACATCTCGTCCGAAAAAGTTGCGGCGCTAATCAAAGCGAACTCAGTTGCGCCCGGCGCTGAAGGCGAAGGCACCGTTGATGGCGCAGCGGGTGGCGGCAAAGATTTTCCGATGGTGCCGAATGGTCACGTGTGGCGGGCGGGCGCGAACGAAGCGACCAAGTTCACGGTCTCGGACGACGTCCTTATCAACGGCCAGAAACTCGCCGCCGGCGCATACAGCATTCACATGATTCCGGGTAAAGACGAATTTACGGTCGTCTTCAACAAGACAGCCGATCAATGGGGCAGCTTCCGCTACGATGCCAAGCAGGACGCGCTGCGCGTGAAAGTGAAGCCGGCCTGGAAAAGTGAGTCGCAGGAACAACTGTCCTACGAGATTCCGTTGACGTCGGCGAACACGGCACAGGTTGTTCTGCGTTGGGAAAAGATCGCGGTGCCTTTCACCGTCGAGGTGCCAAATCAGGATGCGCTCGTGCGTTCAAAGATTGACGCGCAGATCGCTGCGAATCCCAACGACTGGCAAATTCCTTTGGCCGTCGCGAACGCTTACTTCAATGACGACAAGTTCGATGAAGCGATGGCCTGGGTCGATAAGTCGATCAAGGTGAAAGAAACATTTCAGAACCTGCGCACGAAGGCCAATCTGCTCTTCAACATGGGCAAGAAGCCGGAAGCCATCGCCGTGGCCGAACAAGCCATCGCGCGCGGCAAGGCCGAAGGAACGGATGTTACTCGCTTCGAGAAATTTCTCGCCGACCTAAAAGCCGGAAAGATGTAGCTACCGACGTTCTTTTCGTTTTCTTAGCGTCTTGGCGACTTGGCGACTTGGCGTGAGCCTAATCTGAGTTTACACAAAGGGTTCACGCAAAGCCGCCAAGGCGCAAAGTTGCGCAAAGACCTCGGCGACGAATTGCTGCTCTTCGCTTGCCGCTTACCACAATCGCGTTACATAATGCGCGCCAAATACTACAGACCGAGGAGTGCCACCATGATTTCTCTCAAACGAATTTTGTTTCTCAGTTTTGCAATCGCTATCGCGATTAGTTCAGCCGCTATCGTAACTGCGCAACAGCCGCCGCTGGCGATCAAACCGATTCGACCGAGCCAGAGGGCCATCGTGACGCAAACCGTGGGCGTCACTGACATTACGATTACTTATAGCCGGCCCGGAGTTAAGGGCAGAACGATTTTTGCCGACGCGCCGCCTGAGATGGAGGCACGACACCCGGGCGAGGCCACGCTCGACAATCAGAACGAACGCAAACCGGGCGAACCGATCGTGCCTTACAGACACGTGTGGCGGGGCGGCGCTAATGAAGGCACGCTATTCCAGGTTACCGACGATGTCTTGATTAATGGGCAACCGCTGAAGGCTGGCACTTACAGCATGCACACTATACCCGGCAAAGATGAGTGGACGATCATCTTCAACAACGATGCCGGAATATGGGGGAGCTTCACTTACGACGCGAAGAAAGATGCTTTGCGAGTTAAGACGAAACCGCAATCCATAGCAGGCAATCAGGAATGGCTTATCTACACGTTCGATCCGGTGACCGACAATTCGGCGACGGTGAATCTTCGCTGGGAAAAGGTGAGCGTTCCCTTCGTTGTCGAAGTGAAAGACGTCAAAGCCGCCTGGCGCAAACACGCCGACGAAATGATCGCGGCTAATCCGAAGGCTGAACAGCTTCCGCTTCAGGTCGGCCAAACCTATTTCCGCGACAAGAACTATGACGAAGCGCTGAAGTTCGTGAACCAATCAATCAAGATCAAAGAAACTTTTGGCAACCTCCAGGCGAAGGCGAACGTGCTTTGGGCCATGGGCAAAAAGGATGAAGCACTGGCCGTCGCCGACGCGGCGATCGCGAAAGGCAAAGCCGATAAGGCCAATACCGCCGCTTTCGAAAAACGGGTTGCCGACATGAAAGCCGGCAAGCTGTAACGAGCCAGCGACAAATTCATGCGAAGCTTTTTGGGGCTGCTTATTCTGTGCGCCTGCATGGTAATTGGCAGCCCCGTTTTGTCTCAGCAGCCTGCGAAAGCAGATTTGCCGCCCGGCGTGACCATCGACAAACCAAAGTGGGAAACGTTCATCACGACCAGCTCGAATGGTTCTATTCTCGGCACGCCAGGCAGCAATCCGAATCGATTGCCGCTGCCAACGGACGCTTCGGCCGTGCGCATCGAACGAACTGAGTTGCATGCTTATTCAATTGAATTGAGCAACGATGGACCGAAAGCAATCAAGGCCTTCGCCTGGGATTTCATCTTTGTCGATCCCGGAACCAGTGTCGAGCAGCTCAGGCATTCATTTGCGAATGTCCAGAAGATTGGAATAGGCCAGAAGAAGACCGCGCGATTCACCACCGCCCTGTCGCCACCGAAAGTTGTGAACGCGGCCGCAGCCGCGAAGGATCCCACGACGTCGTTCAGACAGTACGCGTCGATCCAATGCATCCTGTTTGCTGACGACACCACCTGGGAGCAGCCTCAAGCCAAAGGCAAACCGTGCGAGCGCCTGAAGCGTTGGATCGAAGAGCGAAAGAAATCGCGACCCGGTCTTGAAGATTTTCCCTTCAATCCATAGTCTTACATCCTGCGCTCGTCAGAGCAGCTTGGATAACCGTCGAATCAAAATGAAACCAAAGAAACTGATCCACCTGACAGCCGCGCTGTGTGCGATATCAATCTTCTTGCCCACCTCGTGCTGGCACAAAAACCAGCGCCGCCAAAACCGGCATTCGAACTCACCGTTGATAGCATCATGCGCGGGCCACGGCTCGTCGGTTATCCGCCGAGCGGCGTCTATTGGTCGCAGGACAGCCAGCGCGTTTACTTTCGCTGGAAGCAGGCGGATGAGCCGCGCTTGAAAGAGATGAGTCTCTACGTCGTGAATCGTGATGGATCAGGTTTGCGGCGTTTGACTGATGACGAAACGAAGCAGGCGCCGCCAGCCAACGGCGAATTGTCGAAAGACAAATCGCTGACCGTGTTCGCCGATGAAGGCGACATCTTCATTTACGATCACGCGAAGCAGACCCGGCGGCAGATCACAAAGACCGTCGATGCGGAGACGAATCCGCACTTCACATTTGATCAAAAGCGCATCTACTTCACACGGCTGAACAATCTCTACATGATGTCGCTGGATGGCGGCTCGATCGAGCAGCTTACCGACATCCGCATCGGCGCCGCACCCGCACCGAGTGCGACGCCGAAAGGGACTGACAGTCAGGAATATTTGAAGAAGGAAGAGCGCGCCTTGCTCGACGCCGTGCGCGAAAAAGCTGAACAGCGCGAGGAGCAGGAGAAAAAACGGAAAGAACGCGAGAAGCGCAAGCCCTTCAGCGTTTCCACCGGTCAGGGCGTCGCAAGTCTTTCATTATCGCCCAACGGCAAATATGTGCTCGCGACGATCACCGAGCCGGGAACTGGATCGAAGAACACGATCGTGCCGAACTATGTGACCGAAACTGGTTACACGGAAGACATTCCGGGACGAACGAAAGTTGGCGACACGCAAAACCGCACGCGCCTCGTCATCATTGATACAGAAACCGGCGAGACGAAGAATGTCGATCATGGGCAGAAACTTCCGGCCGCGCCCCCTGCGCAACGTACCGAGATGAATGCCACTGAGCAGGCGCAGCGCGAACGCGGGGGAACCACATATGTTCGTAACGGCATAGAGATGGGTGCGACGCAACCTACGGCAAAAGACCGCGATGTCCAACTTTCGCAGCTTCAATGGTCGGATGATGGAAAGCACGCGGTGGTGGCGGCGCGCGCCGCGGACAACAAGGATCGATGGGTGATGTTGCTCGATCCGGCGACGGGCAAGACGAAAGCCCTCGCAAACATTCACGACGACGCGTGGGTTGACGGGCCGGGTGCGAACACGCTGGGCTGGCTGCCGGACAATGAACACGTTTACTTCGAATCAGAGCGCGATGGCTGGGCGCATCTGTATTCAGTTTCGATTAATGGCGGCGCGCCAACGCAATTAACTTCCGGACAATTCGAAGTCTCAGATGTACGTCTGTCGCAGGACAAAACGAAGTTCTATTTCACTTCAAGCGAAGGCAGTTTGTTTCAGCGTCATCTCTGGTCGATGCCGATTGGCGGCAGCGCGCGCACGCAAATCACCGGCTTGCCCGGAAACAATCAAGTCGATATCTCGCCGGACGAAACGACGCTCGCGGACGTTCGGTCGTACAGCAACAAGCCGCCGGAGCTTTATCTCATTCCAAATAAACCGATGGACGAGAAGACCGCGGCATCACTCAAATCCGTAACTACGTCGCCGATTCGCGAATTTTTCACGAATGATTGGATCGATCCGCGGCTCGTCAGTTTCAAAGCTCGGGATGGCGCGACTGGTTGGGGACGACTGTACGTTCAAGCGAACTACAAAGGCGGTGGGCCAGCGGTGATCTTCGTGCACGGCGCGGGCTACTTGCAGAACGTGCATCGCTGGTGGAGCCAGTACTATCGCGAATACATGTTTCATCATCTGCTGATGGAACGTGGCTTTGTCGTGCTGGACATCGATTACCGCGGCAGCGCTGGTTACGGCCGCGATTGGCGCACCGGAATTTATCGGCACATGGGCGGCAAAGATCTAACCGATCAAGTCGATGCCGTGGATTATCTGGTGAAAGAGTTTGGCGTCGATGGGAAGCGCATCGGAATTTACGGCGGCAGTTATGGCGGCTTCATCACGCTGATGGCAATGTTCACACAACCAGACGTGTTCGCAGCCGGCGTGGCGCTGCGACCCGTGACGGACTGGGCGCATTACAACAATCCTTACACGGCGAATATTCTCAATCTGCCGCAGAACGACGCGGAAGCTTACAAGCTCTCGTCGCCGATCTATTTCGCGAACGGTTTGAAAGGCGCGCTGCTGATTTGTCATGGCATGGTCGATACCAACGTGAACTTTCAAGACACGGTGCGGCTGGTCGAGAAGTTGATCGAGCTGCGCAAGACAAATTGGGAAGTCGCGCCCTATCCAGTTGAAGACCACGGCTTCGAACGCGAAGAAAGTTGGGCGGACGAATACAAACGCATCCTGAAATTATTTGTGGATAATTTGAAACCGGATGTGCGGGTGTCGGCATCAAAGAAGCCGGCCGCGCGACCATGAGTTCTATTTAAGATCGATGCGTTGGATATTACTTGCTTCGGTCGTGTTGACGCTCGCGGGCGTAACCCCGGCGCGCGCTCAAACCAAATGCCTGACCGATGATGAACTCAAGCGAATAATCGCGCAGGCGAACGCTCCTCAGCGTGAATCATTCAACCAAGAGCTGCAAACCAAACTCCTCAAGCTGAAAGAAAAATCGCAGAAGCGCTTCAATGAAACGATCGCTGAAAAAAAGTCCGATGAGGTTTTGAAAAAGCGCATGCGCGAATCGCGCGAGAAGAATAGCGCCGAACTCTGTCCAATTCTGAAGCAATATGGCTGGCCGAGCGCCGCGCTTGTCGGGCTGGATGGTGTAGAAGCAGCCTTCTCTATTTTGAAGAACAGCGCGTCTTTGGATATGCAACGCCAATTGATGCCGGTGATCGTAGCGGCCACGCAGCGAGGTGAAATTGATCGCGGCGACTTTGCCGGATATGTTGACCGCTTGCGTTTGAGCGCCGGCTTGAAGCAGTTGTTCGGCACGCAAGCATCAATTCGCGATGGGTTCCTGGTGCTTTATCCAATCGAAGCCGAAAGCCTGGTCGATGCGCGGCGCAGAGAATTCCATCTTGCTCCGCTGAGCGAGTATCTGCGCAACCTGCAACGCACATATCGGATGCCGCTGATTAGATCTCCCGAGCGGCCCGTGTTGATAACCGCTAACCAAAGTCGCCAGAATAATGCCGGCTCCGATCTTTTGACGGAGGTAACGAATGACGATGTTGACGTGGTGCGCGTCGATACAAGCCTCGTCAATCTCGACGTGAGTGTGTACAACCCAAAACTGCGGACTCACGTAACGGATCTGGAACAAAAAGATTTCAAGGTAATCGAAGATGGGCATGAAGAGACGATTAGTTTCTTCTCTGCCACGCATGTGCCGTTTGACCTCGTGCTGGTGCTTGATCTCTCGGGTTCGACGCAAAACAAGCGCGACCTCACCCGCAAATCAACTCAACATTTCATCGAAGCCGCGCGGCCGGCGGATCGTCTGGCGATCGTGACTTTCTCAGACGACATAAATGTGGTCGCGCCTTTGACACAGGACCGCGCGAAGCTCATCAACAGCGTGCAGAACATCGACGGCCAGGGTGGATCGAGAGTTTGGGACGCGCTCAAGTTCACGCTCGACAAAGTGTTTGGGCCAAAGACCACCGACCGGCGTCGCGCCGTTGTCTTCATGACCGACGGCGCTGACAATGCCCTGTCAGGATGGGCCAATGTCGGATCGGCGATTAGCTTCGCAGACTTGTTGGAAGCGGTCCGCCGCACCGACGTGCTGATTGTTCCGATCTATCTCGACACCGAAGGCGGCGACCCTTTCTCACATCGAATTTACGAAAACGCGCGCAAGACGCTGGCACGTTTGGCTGAAGAGAGCGGCGGCCTTTATTACAAAGCGAAGAAGATTGGGGACCTGAACGGCGTTTATGAACAGGTCATCGACGACTTGGGAAAGATTTATAGTCTGGGTTATAAGCCGACGAACGCGCTGCACGATGGCTCGTGGCGCGCGGTGAATGTGCAGATTGTGAATCGGCCCGAGCTGATGCCGCGCGTGCGGCCGGGTTATTACGCGAAGTGAACCAAACTTGAAGAGAGCAACCAATCAATCGACCTCTTTTAGACGGCGGACTTGTCCGCCGCGTGCAAAGCTGAGCCGCACAAGTGCGGCGTCTAAACGGTCCCGGTCGATGGTTGGTTTCATCTTGATCATGGTTCTAATCGCTGCGTCTGCTTCATGGAGCCAGCAAATAAAGCGCGACCCGCGTTATCCCGCCCACTGGTGGACGCCAGTAGTCGATCCAAACAAGCCCGATTGGGAAATCCTGCCGCAGGAAGCCGGGCCGGGTGAAGTGATTCTTTCGAAACGAAACGAGTTGGGCCTGCTTTCAAATTTTGCGCCGACGCCGTTTGTGTTTCACGGCAAACGGTATGCGAGCCTCGAAGGGTTCTGGTAGATGATGAAGTATCCCGAAGGCCCGGACGATCCCCGCGCAAAATTTCCCGGCCTGGAATGGAAGTACACACGTGACCAGGTGGCGCAGATGATTTCGTTTGAAGCGAATCACGCCGGCGCACTAGCCAGCGCGAACATGGACAAGATGAAAATCACCTGGGTGAGCTTTGAAGGCAAGCACTTCGAATACAAACCGGCCACACCCGGCGAGCATTACAAACTCATCGTGGAAGCAACGTGGGAAAAGGTGAAACAGAATCCCGAAGTGAAGAAGGTCTTACTCTCCACCGGCGATTTGATCCTCAAGCCTGATCATCGTCAGGAGCCGAACGCGCCAGCGGCGTGGCGGTATTACGAGATCCTGATGGAGATTAGAAAGCAGATGCAGAACCGCGAGCGATAGTTTTGGAGTGCGGCGGCTTGACGCCGCTTTCTAAGGCGTGGTCAAGCCTGCGCTTCAGTTCCGCCTAATTTGAAATGGAAAAAAGCGCCGTCAAGCCGGCGCACTCCATAAGAAACCGCTACTGCAACATCGTACTAGCGGTCTTGCACCAATCTCTTCAAATCTCACATTTCCAATCCGATACTTCTGCCAATCCTTGTAATCGAAGTGCCACCACTCGGCTTCGTAAACTGTGAAGCCTTCCGACTCCATCGCGGTGCGCAGCAACTGCCGATGCCAACGCTGCAATGAAGTGCCGCCGGGATAATCGGGATAAGCGCGCGCCGTCGTTTCGTCGTAGGTGCTGACCATCTCGATTGGCTTCCCTGTTTTCAAATCGTAAAGCGTGAGATCGACGGCGCAACCTCGATTGTGTCGTGAGCCTTTCGCTGGATCGGCGACGAACACGTGCTTGTCCGCCGGCGTCGCGTCCCAAAAAACTTTGGTGACGTACCAAGGCCGGTAAGCGTCGTGAACGAGCAACCCATAACCAAACTGTTTCAGTTTGCGATTCGCGCGCACAACGGCTTCTGCCGCCGGACTTTGCATGAATGCGCGCGCTTGCGAATAGAACTTCGTACCCAGAAAGTTGTTCGTTGTGGCGTAGCGAATCTCCAAATGGATCGTCGGGTCGAGTTTGGTCAGTTCGACCAAATCCGCTTCGCGAAAGTCACCGGTCTCTTTTGGCGGTTGCGCGGCAAGCGCCTCTTTCATCAGTTCTGGCACCGGCCGGACCGGCTTGATGCGCAGTTGGTTGCCGGTTTCGGGTTCTATGTTGCGGCGCGACAGAATCGCGTCGCCAATTGTGACTTGTGTCGCACGGCCTTTCGCATCACGGGTGAAGATTAGCTGTTTCGCCGGACCATTTATGACCTGGACGAACCTTGATAGATCTTTGACGTTCTCTGCGAGGGGATAGCCCTCTTTTCGACTGAAAAGAGCCCACAGGCGACTTTCGTCCTCAAAAACAATCAGGATGTTATCGTCCGGTCCATACTCGCCGATCAATCCACGCCAACGCGCGGGAGCCGGCGCGGGTTTGGGACCAATTGTGATCGATTGAGCGAGAGCGTGAGCGGCAAGACAGACGAGAATCGTAGCAGCGATGGTGAGATGAGTTAGGCGGTTTCTAAGCATGGCGTTCGAATCGTCGGTTTGTATCTCTAGTCCTTCCGATAGACCACGCCATGCTTCATCACGAACACCGGCCGTTCCATCGCGTGAATGTCTTTCAGAGGATCGCCACTTACGGCGACGATGTCGGCCCATTTGCCGACGCTAAGCGAGCCGAGATTCTTGTCCCAGCCGAGCAGCTTCGCGCCGTTCAAAGTGCCTGCCTGGATCGCTTCCATGTTCGTCATGCCGCCCCAATCGACCAACAGGAAAAACTCGCGCGCATTGGTGCCGTGCGGAATCACGCCGGCGTCTGTACCGAGCGCGATTTGAAGTTTGTTCTCGACGGCAAGCTTGATCGAATGACGCACCGCAGCGGCGGCGGCCAGAGCTTTCTCGGCGCGCAGGCCTTTCAGCACACCGGTCTTCGCTGCGCGCTCTACCGCTTCGGCAGCCATCAGCGTCGGCACCAGGAACGTGCCGCGCTCCTTCATCATCCGCGCGCCTTCTTCATCGAGAAACGATCCATGCTCGATCGACGAAACGCCGGCACGCACTGCCAGCTTGATGCCTTCGGTGCCATGGGCGTGCGCCGCGACTTTGCGTTCCAGCTTGTTGGCTTCATCGACCAGCGCCTTCAGTTCTTCAAAGCTGTACTGGGTCGCTCCGACCGCGTCGCCTTCGGAAAGCACGCCGCCCGTCGCACACGTCTTGATCACGTCGGCGCCGTATTTGATTTGATAACGCCCCGCCGCGCGAATTTCTTCCGGACCATTCGCGACGCCGTCGATCGGGCCGAGTTGAATCAGCCCGGGGCGAAATCCATTTTCGTCGCAGTGGCCGCCAGTGATGCCAATCGCGTGACCAGCGCTCTCCATGCGTGGCCCTGTGATCCAACCTTCGTTGATGGCCTTGCGCAAAGCCATGTCGTCGAATCGTCCCGCCGCGCCAACATGCCGCACGCTGGTAAAGCCCGCCATCAAGGTGTCACGCGCGTGCATCACGCTGATGATCGCCGCGAATGATTCGTAATCGCGCGCGACCGCCATGTCGCCTTCAGGATCGCCCAGCACGCGCCCAACCAGATGCGTGTGCGCGTCGATGAATCCGGGCAGCAGAGTCGCATCGCCGAGATCGAGCACTTTCGCGCCGGCAGGAACGCGAACAGATCGCGCGTCACCCACAGCCGTGATCTTGTTGTCGGTAACGATGACGATGGCGTTCGTGATGGCGGGCGCGCCAGTGCCATCGATCAAGCGCGCGGCCTTTAGCGCGACGATTCCCTTGCCTTCAGGCGGATCAGGTCGAATGCCGAGAGGCTTTTGAGTCTGCGGAACAACTGAAAGAGAAAGGCAGGATGCGGCAATTAAGGCGAGCAGTGATCGTTTGAAGATTGTGATGAAGTTTGTTCCCCTGAATACGAAGACGCAAATTAACAATTAACGTTACAGGCGCGCGGCATTCTAATTGAGATTGTTCTCCACGAAAAGTATTAGAGTCGATTTGCGATGCGCTGAATTAATGGAGAGAATTGACGCGATGAAACCTCGGTCTCTCGTTTTCTTGCTGGCGGCGAGTGTTTGCACCATTTTTGTTTTCGTCGGCGGCAACTTAATCTATGGCGAATTCGCTGCAGCACAAAACCCGCCGATCACTAGGCCGCGCAGCGTAACGACAAGGGCGACGCGCTTGCCGGATCTAGGGCCAGGAGCGAGTCTTCATGGCGCGCGACTTTTTCCGCCGGACAATCCGTGGAATCAGGACATCTCGAACGCGCCGGTCGATCCGAACTCGGCGCGATTGATCGCCAGCATCGGTGTCGATGCGGTGCTGCATCCTGATTTTGGAACCGTCTATCGCGGTGTGCCGAACGGCATTCCCTATGTCGTCGTGGCGGGATCGCAACCACGCGTTCCGATCAACTTCACGGCGTACGGCGCCGAAAGCGATCCGGGTCCTTATCCAGTCCCACGCAACGCTCCAATCGAAGGCGGCCCGAACGCTGACGGCGATCGTCATGTGATCGTCATCGATCGAGACAACTGGAAACTGTATGAAATGTTCGGTGCGTTTCCGCAGAGCAACGGCCGTTGGAACGCGAAGAGCGGAGCCGTTTTTGATCTGAAATCTAGTGCAATGCGGCCGGATGGCTGGACCTCGACCGACGCCGCTGGCCTGCCGATTTTTCCCGGCCTCGTGCGCTATGATGAAGTTTTTGAAACGCGCGAGATTCGTCACGCGCTGCGCTTCACGGTGGCACACACGCGGCGCGCTTATGTTTTTCCAGCGCGGCATCATGCGGGTGAGAGCGACAATCCGAATCTGCCGCCGATGGGTATGCGCGTGCGGCTGAAAGCATCGTTCGACATTTCAAAGTTCTCGGCGGCGAACCAGGTAATTTTGCGAGCCTTGAAACGCTATGGCATGTTCGTCGCCGATAATGGCTCGAACTGGTTTCTGAACGGCGCGCCCGATCCGCGTTGGAGCGATGATGACCTGGCGTATCTCAAGACCTTAAAGGGATCCGATTTTGAAGTGGTAAAGATGGGGCGGATTCAAACAAAATAATGGGTATTGCCAAACTAACTGATCAAAACGTCACTCTTCCCGAAAGCAAATACGCTCGTGTCGAGCGTGAGCGGCGCTATCTCCTGAACGATCTGCCCGAGGGTTTGTCGCGCGCGGATCATCATCTGCAAATCACCGATAACTACATCACAGGCACGCGCCTGCGCATCCGGAAGGTTCGCGATCCGCTGCACAACAAATGGGTTGTGAAGTTCACCCAGAAGTTCGCGCCGAATCCCAGCGACCTATCGCGCACTTTGATCACGAATACTTACTTAACTGCGATTGAAGCCGAAACGCTGGCAATTTTTGATGCCAATGAAATTCGCAAGAACCGCTACAAGTTCGAATTCGAAGGGCGCGAGTTTGCGATCGACATGTTTCTCGGCGATTTGTTTGGTTTAGTTTTGGCAGAGACAAGTTTCGAAAACGACGGTGAGTTGGACGATTTTACGATGCCGCCGTTTGCTGTAGCCGACGTAACAAACAACGAAACGTTTACGGGTGGGCGATTGAGTCAACTGAGCATCGCCGACATCAAAGATGAAATAGCGAAGGCGGGGCTATCCGCCGCGCAATCAGGATAAGAATCATGAGAATCAAATTTACGATCGGTCTAATTATCGCCGCTGCGCTGGTTGTTTCGGGCGCTTGCCGCAAACAAGCATCGAAACAGCCGAACGGAAACAATTCCTCCGGACAATCTGACGTTACCGTGGGCGGCGGCGCGGCGCAAACGGGCCAGAAATTTTTCTTTCGCGGCACCATCAACAATACTCTTTCGATTGAAATGATCCTGGTGCGCGACGGAGATCGTCTCACCGGAACGTATCTCTATCCGCGTGGCGGCAAGGACATCGCCCTGAACGGCACGGTTGACGCGAGTGGCAGCCTTGAACTTACTGAGTCCGACGAGACGGGAAAGCAAAGCGGCATGTTCAAAGGCAAGTGGCAAGCAGCGACCGATTCTCCGGATTCAAGCCTGATTGAAATTGCCGGCAAATGGTCGAAGCCCGATGGCTCGAAATCGACGGACTTCAACGTAACCCAACAGCCGCTGGCGTTCAGCGCCCCGGTTCGCGTCATTCCGAAAGTCATCAAGGAAAACAGCAAGGACAAGAAATATTCGGTCGAAGCCGAGTATCCGCAAATCGAAGGCGACTCGCGTTTCGAGAGTTTCAATCGCGAAGCGCGCGCGTTGGTAACGAAAGATGTCGCGGCATTCAAAACGTCCGAGACTTCGGACGAGGGAAACGACGCCGGCGAGTTGCCGGCGGAAACGCAGAATTCAAGTCTGGATGTGGGCTACGAATTTCGTTACGCCACGGATGACTTGATCAGTTTAGAGTTTGGCGAGGGCAGCTATTCGCGTGGCGCGGCGCATGGGAATTCGCTGACGGCAGTGCTGAATTACGATGTGAAGAACGGAAAGAAATTGGCGCTCGGCGATCTATTTAATCCGAAGTCGAACTATCTCAAGTTAATTTCTGATTACTGCATTCGCGAATTGAAGGAGCGCGCCAAGAAAGACGATTCGATGATCTTTGCGGATCAGCTCGATACGGGTGCGGGGCCGCATGCGGACAACTATCGCGCGGTCGCGATTACGAAGCAGGGATTGTGGGTGACCTTCGATCCTTACCAGGTGGCCGCGTACGCGGCCGGCCCGCAGTACGTTTTGGTGCCGTATTCGGCGTTGAAAGATGTCATCAAGCCGGACGGGCCAATTGGAAACTTCGCGAAATAGGTAGCATAGGCTTCAGCCTGTGGCAATCGCATATCGGCCTTGTGTAGGAACCTCACAGACTAAAGTCTATGCTACATCGCTCCGCCGGATTAGTTCTGATCGTCATAGGCGCATGCGTGATTCTCGCCGGCCTGTTGATGTATTCGGGATGGTTTTGGTGGTTCGGAAAACTGCCGGGCGACATTCGTTACGAAAGCGATCACGTCCGGGTTTATGTTCCTATCGTGACCATGCTGATCGTTTCGGTGGTGTTGAGCCTACTGTTCTATGTGCTGCGTCGATTCTTCTGAGTCAACATCACCCGGTATGCTTCGTCGCGTTTCATTCCCAGCTCGCGAGCCGCCTGCTTCAGCGCAGCCTTCGAATCCGCACCTTCAGCTTCAAGGTGGCGGACGCGGTCAACTAAACTCTTAGAAGTAGACTCGCGCGGTTCAGCCAAGTCTCCTACCGAACCGGAAATCAAGAGCACGATCTCGCCGCGCGTTTGTTGGCCACCTGAGAATCGTTCCGCCAATTCGCTCAGGGTTCCTCGCGCAAATTCTTCGTGAAGCTTTGTCAGCTCACGAGCGACAACCGCATCACGATCACCAAGCACCTCGAGCGCATCACGCAGCGTCGCCGCGATCCGATGCGGCGCTTCATAGAAGATCAAGGTTGCTTCGAGCGACCGCAACTCTTCCAGCTCAGCTTGGCGAGCACTCTTGCGCGCCGGTAAGAATCCAGCAAAGAAGAATCGATCTGAAGCCAAACCGGCAGCGCTCAGCGCGGCAATCACCGCCGCGACTCCTGGGATTGGAACAACTGCGATGCCTCTTTCGATCGCCAGATTCACAACGCGAAATCCCGGATCGCTAATCAAAGGTGTGCCGGCATCCGAAACCAGCGCGACATCTTTTCCCGACTCTATCAGCGCACAGAGTTCCTCCGCGCGCTCGCACTCGTTGTGCTCGTGATAGCTAATTGTCTTTGTTTGGATGCTGAAATGATTCAGCAGCTTGCGCGTGTGTCGCGTGTCTTCGCAGGCGATCAGATCGACTTCGCTCAGGACGCGCAACGCGCGTTGCGTGATGTCCTCCAAATTCCCTATTGGTGTCGCGACGATGTAGAGC